>JBGTLS010000477.1:0-38239 GCA_041744015.1 Cryomorpha sp.
CTGATTTCTCCAGACCTCATCCAGGATTCCCTTAAAAAATTGAATATTACCTTTGCAGGCAGAAAATAACTTTATGGTCCGTCCAGACGCTTTCTATCTGTTTTTATTGTTGTGCGTGGGCATTATGACTGGTGTTTTTTATTCGTCAAACGCTTATGCTCAAAATCAGATTCGACCGGATCCATATGGTCAATGGTTGATGTATTTTGGCGACAATAAAATCAACAACCGGATTGGTATTCATTCGGAATTGCAGTTGCGCAATTACGCTTTGCGCGAAACGGTGGAACAAACTCTTTTTCGCGTCGGGCTCAACTGGTACATTGACCCCCTGGTAATGATTTCTGGTGGATACGGATTTATCTACACGGAACCATCACGAAGCAACGTGGAAGGATTTACCACGAGGGAACACCGGATTTGGGAACAACTCATCCTGCGTCACCGAACCAGGGCTGTTTTTATGGAACACCGGTATCGCATCGAACAGCGATTTTTGGAAAATCTGAACACGGGAAATTCTGTTTTTGATAACCGCGTGCGTTACCGTTTTCAGGTTATATTGCCATTATATTCCATTTCTCCTTCGTTGCGTCATTTTTTTCTCGCCGGATATAATGAGCTCTTTATGAATTTGGGAAGGGAATTTTCCGGGCAATTGTTTGACCGAAACAGGCTCTACGGTGCAGTGGGTTATCAGGTAAGCCCAAAACTTAATTTTCAATTGGGCTATCTCAATCAGTATATCAGTTTGCCGGGAGCACTCGAGCCGGATATCAACCACAATCTACAAGTAGCGGTGGTTTTCAATATGGATGATATCATGCGCACAGTTTTTACGAAATAAATATGCGAATAATTCTCATTTTTCCGCTCCTCATTTTCGCATTTTCGGCCTTGGGACAAAATATTAAAATTTATAATGATGCCTACGGCACACAGGGTGAAATCAAATACACCGGTTCGTTGCCAGATTCACTTTTACCGGAAAATGGAAATTATACCCTTCGGTGGCGGGATATGAATCGGGAAAATATTTCGACATATTATATTGATGGAAAAATAAATGGTCACCAGCCCACCGGCGTTTGGGTATGGGAGGAAGCGCTTTGGAAATATGATATCCATCCGGGATCTCAAATAATTCCGGATTTCAAAAGCCATGGAGAACGGGAGATGTGGCGCGGGTCTTTTTCAGGCGGCAAAGCCAATGGAGAATGGGTTTATCAGAAAGATAGTATTCAGCCAGTTATTGCAGGTTTTGCGGAAACACTAAAAATTCAGGGCGTTTTCAAAAATGGCGAACTCATTGGGAAATTCTCAGTTGATGACGCGCGTCAGGCAAGCCTGGTCAGCCTTGATGGAAATTGTAATTCGAACGGCAATGCCCACGGAAAGTGGACTTTTTTATACCGAAATGAAAGTGGAAATCAGGTAACAGAAGTTCGGGAATATGAAAATGGTTTTTTGATTCGAAGCTCCATGACCGATGGAATCAACACAGATAAATTTGAAAATGAAAACCTCGCCCAGACATTAAAAAATATTCCGGACGAAAACGATAGTTCATTACACATGGTGGTTGGAGATTCCGCCTTCACCAGTGACTATCAGGGAAACCGGGCCATGGAGATTTTAAATGAATACCTATATCAAAATTTTTTTGGCGGTTGGGAGCACCCCAATTTCCATTATAGAAATCAGCGTCAGGGAATTTATTTCAGAAGGATTCAATATCCGCTCAGCATTGTAGAAAAGCGTATTGTGGATTCACTTTTGACGGAAGTCAAAGAATTTGAAAAGGAAATAGAAACCCGGTTGAATTACCGAAATATTCTTGTGAATCGCGGTCGCACCGATTCACTCGATCTGGCTATTAGTTATTTGGTTGCGACGCAAATTCGGGTAGAACATCTCGATTCCCTCCTGGGAGCGAGTCTTAAAAATCCTTTTACTTATCTGAACAGATACAGTGCAGAAATTCGCGCGCTGGAACCTCAATTGAATGAACCATTGCGTGCAGAAGGAGTCTTTCATCCGGAATTAAGTGCGAAATTGCCTCAAATTGCTTTCAAAGAAAACGAAATTCATTTTTTTCAGTCATTGGTCAATTATCACTCTGAATTGCACGAGGTCACTACTCCTTATTTAAAAATGGTAGACCAGGTAAGAGAAACCATTCTGAAAGAAACCGATATAGCGATTCTTACAGATCAGATATCTGAAAAACGAATAGAACTGAACACTTTGTACGATACGCTTTCAGGTACCGGAGCTTTTGTGAGACAGCATTGGGTGGTGAACCATATCAATTTAGAGCTGGAAAAATTTACGAGAGCTGAAATCTACCAGGATGCAAAAACCCTGGGTAATGAAATTCTGGATAAAATGGAAGCATTGGTCGAATGGGCGCCAGAATGGACCCGATATGATAATATGACTAACAGCCTCCGTGAACAATATACAGTCTACGCTTACAACCCTTATACGGGGAAGAGGGATATTGAGGTGAGATTGAAAAGGCGGTTTTTTAGTACCATCGAAAATACGCTGTCGCCATGGATTAAAAGCCAGACAAGATCGATTGATAACTGGAATGAATTTGCAAATCACGTCCAACTTACAAGGATGACGTATGATCAGCTTTCCGCCTTTGCCCAGGACGAGGGGACCAGAGCGCAGCGCCTGGAAAGACGGGTGAGAAAAGAAAGAAATCCGGAACGCATTATTCGGTTGTTGGACGCTTATAACAATCAGGAATAATTCACTTTTAACAAACTGTTAATTCATCTATTAGGTCTTCGATTTTGGTCATAAGATTGTATCTTCGCAAGCAGACCGATAAGTCTGAATGATTAATTTTTAAGCGAGTCTCACCATGCGCCCTGTTTTTTCTTTGCGGAAAACCTCCGTCACAGTTCTCATATGCATCCTTCTCTCGGGCATATTGTCCGCCCAAAAACTCTCTGGCATTATTGAAACTATCGAGATCGAAATTGATGATCATCAGAGTCAGTTGGATTCTCTTCAAATAGTCAGCGACTCCCTCAAATTGATTTATATCATGGATCGGATGGTAACTATCGGATGGCCGTCTGAGGGTGATGTGATCAAACATTCGGCGATGGCGCTTATATATGACGAAGAACATGAAATGGCGAAATGGGTGCAGCACATGATCATTACGGATGTAATCGATGGCCGGACTTCCCGTACAAATGACTTCCGGGTTGATCCCAAAATCAGTACCGGATCATCAGAAGAGAGCGACTACTTTGTGAAAACGACCATAGATGGCAAAACAGTGTATGATGGTTTTGGCTACGACCGTGGTCATTTAGCAGCATCCGCAGATTTTCGATGGAATCAAAAAGCCCTTTCAGAAACGTATTATTATTCCAATATGACGCCTCAGGCACCTGAATTCAACCGGGAAGCCTGGGCCGAGGTTGAGATGTTTGTCAGGGATTATGTTTTTCGAAACGTTGTCGATCTGTATGTGGTGACGGGTCCTGTGCTGGAACCCAATTTACCAAAACAGACAAAAAGTAAGAATGCCATCTCTATTCCGCGACAACACTATAAGGTTGCACTCGACCTGGAAAATCAACGCGGTATTGCATTTATCATGGCAAATGAAAAAGCTGAGATGCCCATAGAAAACTATATGACCACCATTGATGAAGTCGAAGCCCTCACCGGATTGAATTTTTTCCCGACGCTCACAAACGAAGAAGAATCCCGGATTGAGGCAACATTCGATTATAAAATCTGGATGCCGGAAAAACAGAAAAAAGACGTGCCGATGCTCAAACAATCAGAATTGGCAAAAGGACAATACAATACCCAAAAAGCCTATTCACTGATCGATTCGAAAACCCGGGAATATATCTGCGGTACAGTGGTGGACACCCATCGGTCAGGCAAAAACAATGTGTTTCTGAATCTCGACAAGAGCTTTCCGAATAGTGTCTTTTCAGTGAGTATCTGGAGTTCCAATATGGGTAATTTTAGTTACTCCCCGGAAGTGGAACTCATAGGTAAAAAGATTTGCGTAAAAGGGAATGTTCGGATCCAGGATGGAGTTCCTACCATGAATGTAGAATCAGAAAAGCAAATACTCCTGCTCGATACCCTGTGAAATCCAGATTAAAGCAGTTTCGTATTGATAATTAATATACCTGCTCTACCTTTTCTCTGGCGATATAAAGTTCCCAAAACTTGTCGGCAAGAATATCGGGGGAATGCGTGGCACTTTTATGGCTGATTTCATTGTTTACGGTGAGCGTTCCCACAAAAACTCCTTCCGGCTTTAAGGCTTTGTAAAGCTGGTGGGCCAAATTTTTGATTCCTGCCTTTCCGAGTGAAATGGTGGCCATATCCGGAATGGGGAAATTGGCAGACCCCCCTCCTGTCAACAAAACTGCTCCTTTGGATTTGACCAGATCTTCCTGTAATTCTTTCACAGCCGCAAAGGCATTCCCCACGCTTATCATGAAACCCCTCGCGAGATCTTCCACTTTTTCATCAAGAATATGTACGTATCGGTAATCAACTGCATTGTAGTGCAAAACATCGACGGTCTTCAATACTTTTTTGAGATTTTTTAAGGCTTTTAGAAGCTGTCTGGTATCTGCCACATCGGCTGTCTCAAAAAAAGATTCAACTCCTTCAAGAGCCAATTCCTTCTGAATGTCGAATAATTTGGCCGCATTCCGGCTCACCATCCCAACTTTGAAACCCTCTTTCCCAAATTTTTTGGCCACTCCATAGCTCAAACCGGGACCCATACCAATAATAATAATTGACTTTTGCATAGCTTATTTTCCTGATGATTCTGATTTCCAAATATACCAGTTGGAATGACATACTGACTACATAAATGTAATTTCAATTTCTTCTATACGCGTTCACGCGCAAGACTGTTCGATAAATGCTAATTTTCCAACCCCTAAATCTTCATAGATATTTTTTACACCAGCCGGGTAAATCTTAAAAAGCATTTCTGCATATTCTAACCAGAGAACGGAACCTATTACCACCCTGACTACAGTGGGCTATGGAGATGTATACCCCATCTCAGCTTTGGGTAAAGTACTGGGCGGTCTTATTGCGCTCATTGGAATCGGCATTTTTGCCCTTCCGTCCGGAATTTTGGCGTCTGGTTTTTCAGAAGAACTGGAACGAAAAAAGTTGGGAAAAGAAATCTGTCCTACTTGCGGTCAATCTCTTTCGGATTCGTAAAACAAGCGCGACGGATGGCTGATTGTTAAAAACTTAATACACGGACTCTCACCTAAGGAAAAAACCATAGGCAGTCGGTCGAGATGTTTTCCATTGAATGATAAGATACTACGGACCCCTTGTATCTTCTTGCCAGACTTTCAAATAATATTCACACTATTTTTCATTTTTTTTTTCAACAATCCGCAATAATATACCTAACTTCAGAATGCAATAATGCAGCATAACCTTCCAAACCCTTGAGCCATGAATTCAGCTAGCATTTATGCCCCGGAAGATTCAGTATATGCCCGCGTAAATCGTTGCAAAACAAAACCTGACGTTATTCGTGAGGAAGAGAGAAAAGAACCAGAACAGCGGTGCATCCATCGAAACTGGTTTGAAGTGAAAGACAAACTCAGGGCGAAATTTGCAATCCTTACAGAGGCAGATGTACAACCAGAACCTGGTAAAGAGTACGAAATGATGCGTGCTATCGAGAGAAAGCTCCACATGAGTCCTGCACAGCTTCAACAGGAAATAGCCTATCTATAAGTGCCCGCAACAGTTATTCAGTGACAAATAATCAGCTTGATCATTATAGTGCGCCTGCTTTAATTTCATCTACCACATCCGGATCCAGCAAGGTGGAAATATCACCAAGATTTTCTGTATCTCCTTCTGCCACCTTGCGCAGAATGCGACGCATAATCTTTCCGCTTCTTGTTTTGGGCAATCCGCTCACAAACTGAATTTTGTCAGGTTTCGCGATTTTTCCAATTTGTTTTACCACGCTTTCCACAATTTCCGCACGCAATTTGTCGGGATTGTCCGGATGTTTTTTTGTGATAACGTAAGCATAAATCCCCTGACCTTTAATATCATGCGGATATCCAACCACCGCACTTTCGGCCACAAGTTCATCATTCGAATTAATTGCGCTTTCGATTTCTGCTGTTCCAAACCGGTGACCCGATACATTGATCACATCATCTACACGGCCAATGATGCGGTACATTCCATCTGCATCTCTTTTGGCACCGTCACCCGTGAAATAATATCCTTTATAAGTCGAAAAATAGGTCGTCTTGCAACGCTCGTGATCTCCATATGTAGTACGAAGCATGGAAGGCCATGGAAATCTTATCGCCAGATAACCCTCCACCTCATTTTCTTCAATGATATTCCCCCCCTGATCGAGCAGTACGGGTTGAATTCCCGGCAAGGGGTATCCCGCATGTGCAGGCTTCATCGGACTGTGTTTACCCAGACCAGATATCATTATTCCGCCCGTTTCAGTTTGCCACCATGTATCCACTATCGGACAGTTTTCTTTGCCCACATGAATGTGATACCACTCCCAGGCTTCAGTATTAATCGGTTCTCCTACTGAGCCCAATAATTTCAGGCTGTAAAGTCCATAGCTAAGCACGTGGTCCTCACCGGCCGCCATCAAAGCCCGGATGGCCGTAGGTGCTGTGTAAAACTGGTTGACATTGTGCTTGTCGCAAACCTGCCAAAACCGACCGGGACTCGGATATGTAGGTACACCTTCAAACATGACAGAGGTGGACCCATTGAGCAACGGCCCGTAAAGTATGTACGTATGACCGGTAATCCATCCAATATCCGCAGTACACCAATAAACATCACTCTCTTCAGGTTGAAAAACATTGGCAAAGCTATAACCGGCGTATACCATGTATCCTCCGCAGGTGTGCACAACACCCTTTGGTTTTCCGGTGCTACCTGAAGTGTATAAAATAAACAACAGGTCTTCCGAATCCATAGGTTCCGCCAGACACAGCTGAGAAGCCTTTTCCATTTCTTCATGAATCCAAAAATCCCGTCCGGATTTCATTTGCACGGCCCAGTTTGTTCTTTCTGCCACAAGAACAGTTTCGACAGTTGGACAGGTTTTCAGGGCTTCATTCACCACCGCTTTCACAGGTATCTCTTTGGTTCCCCTAAAAAGTCCATCTGCTGTGATCACCATCTTACATTCAGAGTCATTGATCCGGTCTGCGAGGGCGCTTGCAGAAAAGCCCGCAAAAACAACATTGTGCACAGCACCAATCCGCGCACATGCCAGCACAGCAATAGACAATTCAGGAATCATCGGCATATAAAGTGCCACGCGGTCTCCTTTCCGAATACCTTTGCTCTTGAGAACATTGGCAAATCGACAAACCTTATCGTGCAATTCGCGATAGGTATACCGAACGAATCGCTCCTTGGGATCATTAGGCTCCCAGATTAACGCGAGCTTATTACCCCGTTTTTCCAGATGTCTGTCGAGACAATTTTCTGTAATATTCAGCTTCCCGCCTAAAAACCACTTTACACTGGGCGTTTCAAACTCCCATTCAAGTGTTTTATTCCACTTCTTTCTCCATTGATAATAAGATGCGATATCATCCCAGAATCCTTCCGGGTTTTCGACACTTTTTGCATACACAGACTGATAATCGTCAAAGCTTTTAACCTGAAAATCCATAAAAGACATTTAAATTCTTTTCCGGGTCCAATGTAACGAAATCTAAAAGTTATTCGAACCGTGGTTTGATTTCAGTTTATCATTATGCTTTAATGAAAAACGCTCTCAGCATTGCAAGACGGAAATGACGCAGAGATACTAAAAAAAGGCAAAAAAAATGCGTCTACAATGTGACGCACTTTTTTGCCCGTGATTTTGAAGATTTAGATGGTTATCTTTTTAGTTGAAGATTTTCCATCCATTTCGATATTCAGGAAATATTGGTCATACCCATGATCTGAAATATCAAAAGTGTATTCTACAAGACCTTCCCCGATGAAAACCACATCGTGAGCCAGAACCATGCTGCCCGGAGAAAGTAGACGAAGATTTAGAGATCCTGTTGCTTTGGTTTCGAACTGCACAATTAATTTGCCGGGAACGGATTCAAAAATGTAGTCGAAATTGCGGTGACGGAAGGAATTTACTTCAGGATTAATGGGGTATATTTCCATCTCCCGGTTCGTTCTGTTCGCTTTGGCTGTTCGCAGATTTCGTTCAGCAACAGCTTCATCTCTGATGCGCATCAACGTTTTCTGAGAAGCTTCGATTTCTTTTTTAAAAGTTTCGTTGGTCAAATCCTTTTGAAGCTCACTTTGCAATGAAGCAATTTTGTCAATTTCCTGTTGAATTTGATCCTGATAATTGAGAAGGGTTGTTTCACCGGATTCTCCTTTGGACGCTCCGGATGGCGACATCGGTTGCGCTCCTGCAAAATAGCCAGTTGCGATGGCTACTCCTAACAGAGCAATTTTTAGTGTTTTCATTTTGTTTTGTTTAATGTTTATGCAAACATATCCACAACCCCTCATCCCGGAAATGCAAATAGGTGCGCCGGCCATACGAAATGATGAGTGGTCAAAAAGAATTACAAAATGTCAGTACGCCACGATTGTCAAAATGATAAATCACAAAAAAACCCGACAATGAATGCCGGGTTTTTGTAATGATCTGTTCAGAATCTTTAGTTCACGAAAGTGAAAGCTTTCCCAAGTTTACCGGCACGACCGGTACGTCCGATTCGGTGAAGATAACTATCATAGGTTTGAGGAATCTGATAATTGATGACATGCGTCACATCAGAAACATCAATCCCCCGGGCGGCCACATCAGTGGCTACGAGAACCTGAATTCTTCCGGCTTTAAAACTGTCGAGCGCTTTTTGACGTGCCCCCTGAGATTTATCTCCGTGAATCTGGTCTGCTTTAATACCTGATTTGCGCAACATGTTGTTCATTCGATCAACTGTTCTCTTGGTTTCCGCAAAAAGCAATACTTTTTCGAAATCACCCTCGGCAAGCATATTCAGAAGAACATCGAATTTATTTTCATCTGCCCTCACCCGAACGATATCCTGCTCAATGTGGTCTCCGGTGGTTTCTCCGGAGCTGATTCGCACTTCAACCGGATTGTTCAACATCGAATCTATCATTCTCTTCTGCGTTTTATCAACAGTGGCAGAGAAAAGCAAAGTTTGACGGCGATTAACCATCAAATCAGTCAAACGTTTCACGTCTGGAGCAAAACCCATATCGAGCATGCGGTCAAATTCATCGAGAATCAAAACGGGATATCCACCCAGCTTCAATATACCTCTGTTGGCCAGGTCGAGCAGGCGACCAGGAGTTCCGACAATTAGCTCACTTTTCCGGCGAAGATTAAAAATGTCGCGGTTGATATTGGTTCCACCTATCAAGCAGGTTGAACTCAACTGCAAACCTTTGGTCAGGCTCCGGAATTCATCGCTCACCTGCATGGCGAGCTCCCTTGTGGGAACGATGACAAGGGTATTCACATTTTGACTTCCTTCTATCATACGATTGATGAGTGGAATAAGAAATGCTCCGGTCTTACCTGTACCCGTCTGAGCAATTCCCATCAGATCACGACCTTCCAAAAGAGGCTCAATCGTGTTAATTTGAATTTCAGTGGGATGGGTATAACCTTTGTGACGCAATGCGGCTTGCACCTGAGGCAAAAGCGGCATTTGGTCAAATGTCTTCACGGGGATAAATTCTTGTACTTCAGTGGCATTTCCAGCCGCTTTCACCAACAATCGTTCGTCAATCGTTTTGAGGGTTTTCGCTTTTCGGCGGTTTCCACCACCATTCTGGCTTTGCGGGGACCTTCCATGGCCACCATATGAACTCCCTCGTTTAGGAGCGTTAGTTTCTGTTGCGGCGCCATCTGTACGACGGCGACGTTTATTTTTAAAAGATGTGTTATTCATAAAATTATTTCAAATGAGGTTGCTGACTATGTTGTACTTCTACAGTACCTAAATGTTTCAGCATTTTTCCGTGATTCCAAATGGCTAACACGAAGTTTTTCTGTGTATTGTAGCGCAAACCAAACTCTTTGGCTGTGCTGGAGACGATTTTCGAGATGTCGCGGTAGTGGGTGTGACAAATATTCTGAAAGAGGTGATGCTCTACCTGAAAATTCAGTCCTCCAACAAACCAGGAGAAGAGGCGACTTTTTGGTGAAAAATTAGTCGTGGTCATCAACTGATGTACTGCCCAGTTGTTGTCCATGACACCATTTTCATCTGGAAGAGGAAAATCACAATCTTCCATGACGTGTGCACATTGAAAAATCAGCGCGAGCACAAGTCCTGTTGTGAAATGCATTGCTACAAATCCACCTATCACCAGCCATGGAGAAACAGGTAAAAATAACAATGGAATCACAAGTATGTAAATAAAATAGACAGCTTTCCAGGTAAATATTTCAAATAGCAGTTTTCTGAAATCCTTTCCTGGTTTTACCAATCCACGATTTTTAAATTTCCATGCATTGGTGTAATCGGAAACAAATGAACGGAAAAGTGTCATTAAACCGTAGAGAAACCATGCATAGATATGTTGAAACCTGTGAATAGCTCTTCGCTTCTGATGGGGAGAAAAACGCAACATGGGAGGCCCGGCAATGTCTTGATCTGCACCTTCAATGTTGGTAAAGGAGTGATGAAGCACGTTGTGCTGTAAACGCCAGGTACAGTCATTTCCACCTATTACATTCATACAAAGACCCACAATTTTATTTACCCTTTTAGAAGATGAGTATGCTCCGTGATTGGCATCATGCATGACATTTACGCCAATTCCGGCTGCACCAAAACCCATGAGAATCCATAATCCAATAAACAACCATGGATTAGTAATCCCAAAAACAAACATGGCAATGAGGGGAGCGAAGTACATAGCAAACATCACCACAGTCTTCCAAATAATGTCACCATCTGCATGACGTGATATTTGATTCGTATCAAAATAGTCATTGACCCTATTTCGAAGAGTGGTAAGGAAATCCTTGTCTTTTTGATTCGAGAATCTATATGTTTTAGCTGTTGTTTTCATTCAATTAAATTATACATCGATGAGTTTAAAAAGTTTTTATCCGCAGGAGATTTGGTAAGCCATATTGGGGTAACAGAGAATTACCCGATAGTGTTCGGATAAAGTGTGTATTTAGAAAGTTTAATGGCAAACGGGGCTGCAAATTTCAATTCTACATGTTGGTTTCCGCTGGCATTACCAGCAAAATTCTGAACACAATGTCCAAAAAGTTTAACACAACGATACAATGGTTGAGATTGCACCAAGCGCTCTTAATGAGTACTTAGCTGAATCTGAATTGCAGATAGGAAATCGAAGGGAGACCGTAATCTCTTGAGGGATTCCCGCTAAGGACTTACGGGTGCAAAA
Organism: Cryomorpha sp.; assembly: GCA_041744015.1. Lineage (GTDB taxonomy): Bacteria > Bacteroidota > Bacteroidia > Flavobacteriales_D > Cryomorphaceae > JBBQZU01. The sequence goes on from JBGTLS010000477.1 coordinate 11,467, forward strand.
GTAATCAAAAGAATGAATGAAAATCTTAATTAATTCTAAGTCGTAAAAATAATTTCGCTCATAATATTGTATTTCATTCTTTATCAGACGAATACAGCTTTGGACATCACAGCCAAATATAGCCAACTCAATTTTGAGCTAAGTGAGGAAGAATAAGGTGGAGGCCGCAAACTTGTTTCATCAAATCTATTTGACGAAAAACAAAACGAAAAATACCAACCCAAAGCCCAAATAAGCCATTCTTTCAAACTCCAGATTGAGAGTCCATTTGATTCCAAATGGGTTGCGCTTCACGCGCTGTATGCGGTGATGAGTTGACATTGCCACAAAAAATGAAAGAGCTCCTAAAACTAGAAATAACCATGTATTTTCCATACCAGGCTTTTTTAAGGGTTTGCTATGAATACAACGTCAATGGGTATAGCATAATTACAACAAAAAGAAAAATGTGTTCATTGTACACTTAGCAATGTTTTGAACAATCACCAACAGTCAGGTTCATTTGAATAAATCAACTGTCTAATTGTCAGTAGATAGCTCTGAAGATGTCATATTCGAAACTCTGATAGGATTTCAATAGTGAAATTAAAAATTAAATGCAACAATTACATCTCAAAATCGCAATAAGTATCGATGAGAAGGGAAATTTTTGACGTGAAACGCTTGTAAGTGGAGACAAATCAACTTAGGGATGCCTTGCAAAAATTAAGTGCCCAAAGGTGTAAACTGTTGCTAATTTCACTTATTAACAACGCAATTCGACACGAAAGATCCATTCAAACGTCGTTTTTTTGTAAAATGGCCAGGAATTCATGCTTACTGAACTAATAACACAGGCCAAAAAACTACGGAATGAACAATCGAACTTCTCCTGGTAATCTGTTGAAATTGCTACTTGGTCCGATCCTGTTTGCGCTCTGCCTCACCCTCATGCCATTTAACCAATTTCAAAATGCATCCCTGGGAGTAGGCATTTGGATGATCGTATGGTGGACCACACAGGTGATTCCAATAGGTGTTACCGCACTTCTACCGATGATTCTTTTTCCGGCAATGGGTATTGATTCGTTGAAAAACGTCACGTCACATTATGCCAACCCTATTATTTATCTGTTTTTCGGCGGATTTATTCTCGGGCTGGCGCTTGAAAGATGGAATCTTCATCAGCGTCTTGCGCTGAACATTCTGCGCATCAGTGGAAGTCGGCCGCGAAACATAATAGCAGGAAGCATGATCGCTACAGCCATTATGTCTATGTGGATCAGCAACACGGCAGCTACCATGATGATGCTTCCCATTGGGTTGTCAATTGTTGCTCTCGTGGAAAATCAGATCAAAGCCAGTCGGGAGAAAAGAAATTTTTCATTGTGTCTTCTACTAGGGCTTGCCTTTTCGGCAAATGTGGGCGGGATGGCCACGTTGATCGGCACCCCGCCTAATCTTGTTTTAGCGGCATTGGTGAAAGAAAGCTTGGGAGTGGAAATTGGATTTTCAGAATGGCTTCTGTTTGCATTACCCCTGGCTGCCATTTTGTTTGTTATAATCCTTCAGATTAATGCGCGCCTGGTATTTCCTGTCAGGAATGAATCGCTCTCAGGATTGGGCGAGATGATTTCGCAGAAAATTCAGGTTTTGGGTAGACCCCAATCCGGGGAGATCAGAGTATTCTTTGTTTTTGTTGCTACCGCACTTCTCTGGATTTTTCGTGGGCCTCTTTCAGACGTTTCGGGTCTCGGTTTCCTAAGCGATCCACTCATTGCAATCATGGCTGCGGTCTCCTTGTTTGCCCTCCCCAGTGGCGAAGGCCGTCAATTGCTTACCTGGGAGGATACCCGCTTTCTACCCTGGGAAATACTTTTGCTCTTTGGAGGTGGCCTTGCCCTTGCCGGAGGTCTGGAATCGAGCGGTGTGGTACATATATTTGGATCAGCGATTGCCGGCTTTCATGGATTTCATTGGTTTTTAGTTGTATTACTCCTCACTTTCGTAGCCATCTTTCTCACCGAAGGCATGAGCAATGTAGCGCTGGTATCCGTTTTTATCCCAATAGCCATCGTTATCGCACCCGGACTTGGCGGTTCAGGGCTTGAATTGGCCATACCTCTCACCCTGGGCGCCAGCTGTGCTTTTATGCTTCCAATCGCCACTCCTCCCAATGCCATCGTTTTCGCAAGCAATAAAATAACCATGGCAGAGATGGCTCGTACAGGATTTATCATCAATATTTTCTGCACGATTCTCATCGCGTTGTACTGTTATTTTCTCGTCCCTAAAATTTTCAGTCTATAGGGCGATCACCTTTCTACCAATACTTTTTTGTAAATATCGATGACTCCCGAGGCCATTTCATCTTTCGAGAAAAGCAGGGATTTGAGATGAGCCTTTACACCCATTTTTTTTGCGAGATCAGGATTATCCAATAATTGATTCACCAAATCAGTTAATTGATCTACATCTTTTACTTCCCCCAAAAATCCTGATATACCTTGTTCCACCAATTCAGGTATACCGCCGGCATTGGTCGCCACCACAGGAATCGAATTGTACATGGCGTCTATAATGGTTGTCCCCAACCCCTCCGTTTCCGAGGTAATCAGGAATATATCTATTTCACGGAGCAATAGAGAGATGTCTTCCCTGAAACCGGTAAAAATCACCCGATCCCCTATTCCCAAATCATTGACCCGAACTTTCATTTCAGTCAAAAGTTCCCCATCTCCCACCACCAGAAAACAGACATTCTTGCGTTCGGCCAGCACTTTGGCGGCTACATTTATAAAAGTGTGATAATCTTTGTGGGGAGCGACTGCAGAAATATTTGCCACAAGGCGCGTGGTATGATCAAGACCCAATTCATCGTGAAGAAAATAGGTCTTTGATGCGCTATTAAACCGGGAAAAATCAATTCCGCTATGCACTGTTATCACCCTTTCGGGCAAATTCACGGATCGGCTGACCATATCTGCGATTGCCTGAGATACGCAGATGATGCGCTTCACGTTGTGATGATTGTATTTGGCCAGAGACAATCCGGATTTTTTAATGGGAAAATCCACACGTCTGTGTACCACCATCGGCGTTTTCATCCCAATCAAAGCAGCCAGATATGCTATGCTCAGGCCTTTGCCTGAATGGATATGCACAATAGACACTTTGCACTTACGGCAAATTCGCTTGATGGCCATGGCACTAAACAAGTCAAATCCATTTGCAAATGCAACCGGATAAGCAGTGATGTTTTGATCTTTGCACCATTGCGCGAAAGCGCTTCCGGGTCTCACCGCGACTACTATATCAATATCCTTTGCCCGTGAGGATTCGATCAGGTAGGCAATTTGCTGCTCGCCCCCGCGCCACGTGCGTTCAGTGCTGAGATGTAATATCCGGATGGGATCCATGGCGCCAAATATCGCAACTCCCGCAAAACATTGCTCCCTCAAATCCTGTGAATTCATTTTTACAATGGTTTACCCAGTGAACAGAAATAATCTGTGCTTCTACCGTGTGACAGATTATTTTTGCGCTCATTTTTATTTGAGTTAAAGCATTCGGTCAAATTCTTACTTTCGACCAAAATAATGTGATATGCCAACTTTTCAGGAAAATACCGCCGGATTTAAGACCGGAGCCCGACGTTTCTTCAAGAGATTATTACTGATCATTGTCCTGCTTGGCATAGGCATCATGCTTTTTTTCTACTATGCTACATACAGTGAAGGCGTAAGGTCTGGTGTGGTAATCAAGGTGAGTAGCAAAGGTGCTTTGATCAAAACCTATGAGGGTCAGCTCGACCTTTTAAGCTTTGGAGCGGTTAAGAGCACCAATCAGCTCTCTCAAACTTTTGACTTTTCTGTGTATAAAGATGATTTCAGGGTGATTCAAAAGCTCGAAGAAGTCGCACTGAGTGGTGAAAGGGTTAATATTCGATATGAAGAGAAATACGTTACTCTTCCCTGGATAGGTGACACAAAATATTTTGTAATCAGCGTTGACCGATTGGAAAACCCAGTCCGCAAAGATCCGAATACAGACAGGTTTCCGGATTCCAACTAAACCTATTGGGCGTCAGCGGATTGATTTTTTCAATTCACGCCTGCCATTCATATGATGAAGAAAAAACTCCCGGAAACACAAGCCCTCTCTCACGGCTACGAGCCGCAAAGTGCACGCATGGCTATCAAAACGCCGATTTATCAGACCTCCACATTTATTTTTTCGTCTGCCGAAGAAGGAAAGCGCACGGTCAGCGAATCATATGGTTTGAGTGAGTCAGCTGATGGAGATCCGGGCATGTTTTACAGCCGCATCAACCACCCAAACCTGGAACTGGTGGAGAAGAGAATTTGTGTCTGGGATGAAGCGGAAGATGCCGCCGTTTTCGAAAGCGGAATGGCTGCTATTACCACGACCCTGATCACTTTTCTCCGCCCCGGGGATCTAATTATTTGCAGCTCACCCATATATAGCGGAACGGACAGCTTCATCAAGAGATTCCTGGTTGAATTTGGGGTTGCATTTATGGAATTCGAACCGGATGAAGATCCGGAAAAAGTGAAAACCCGAATAATCGAAGGAGGATATAGAGATTCACTCAAAATGGTCTATCTCGAAACGCCCGCCAATCCGACCAATTCGATGATAGATTTGAAACTCTGGTCGGATTTTGCACATGACTACAGTCGGGCGGAAAAAGAAATTCTCGTGGTGGCTGATAATACTTATATGGGTCCGCTTTGGCAATCGCCGCTGCGACACGGGATTGATCTGGTGCTCTACTCCGCCACCAAATACATGGGGGGGCACAGCGATTTACTGGCAGGCGCCGTTTTAGGCAACAAAAAGCTCATTTCTCAAATCAAAAGTATACGCACCCTGCTTGGCAACGCTACAAGTCCGCATACGGCATGGTTGCTGACGAGAAGCCTGGAAACGATGACCATCCGAATGAATTGTCAGGCGCAAAACGCGGAGATTCTGGCCAGCTACCTCCATGAGCACCCAGCCGTAAGCAAGGTTTATTTTCCTGGTATTCTGCGACGATCGGACACCCGCATAGATTCCATCATGCAGCGCCAATGTACCGGAAATGGTGCTATGATTTCATTCGATATCAAAGGGGGTGAAACAGAAGCCTTTGCTTTCCTCAACAAATTGAAAACCATAAAATTGGCCGTAAGTCTTGGCAGTACTGAAAGTCTGGCTCAGCATCCCGCCACAATGACCCATGTAGGCGTGTCTGATTCCGACAAAAAGAAAATGAATATTACCGGCAGTCTCATCCGCCTATCTGTTGGTATTGAGAATGCGGAAGACTTACTTGCCGATCTGAAACAGGCATTGGAAGCTTAGTGATCAGACAACCTATTTGAGATAAATTGTATCGGTCAGACTTTCCAGAAATGATTTCAAATCTGAAAGTTGAACTTCGTCGAGATTCAACGGTCTGATGCGGCCGTCCTGATTAGGATGACCTTTCCCCCCTTCGTTGAAATGGCGCAATACTTCGTCCAAAGTGGCCAGAGACCCATCGTGCATATAAGGTGCCGTGAGAGCCACATTGCGCAGGGATGAATTTTTGATTTTCCCCAAATCACCCCTGTTCTGAGTCAGGCGGCCCCGGCCTTCGTCTTCGTATTCCAGATACAAACCTACATTGTAAAACTCCTGATCAGTGAAAAGAAAGCCGCTGTGGCAACTTCCGCAGGCAATATCTTCATTGTAGAATAGTTTAGAGCCCCGCTTTGCTGCGGCCGATATAGCCGCCCTATCACCCAGGAGATATCTGTCGTATGGGCTTCCGGAACTGATCAGGCTACGCTGAAATGCAGACAAGGCTCTTGAAATTACGAATCCGTTCACTTCACTATCATAAGCTTCCTGCGCCAGATTTCGATACTCCTCTTCCTGCCCGAGCAATTTGGCGGCAGCCGTGAGGGTAAAATCCATTTCATTTTCATTGCCAAAGGGTGCCAAAACCTGAATTTCAAGGCTGGGTACCCCACCTTCCATAAACAATCGCTCTTGGTAAGCCACGTTGATAAGAGACGGAGCATTTCGTTTATCCAACCTACCGTGCACCCCGCTGCTCACACGTCTGTTATCCGCGAAAGCGAGATTTTCTTTATGACATGAAGCACAGGAAATGGTACCATCTCCTGACAGCAATGGTTCGTGAAACAAAAGACGTCCCAGCGCCACTCTGGCCCGTGTCAATTGATTGTCCTCCGGCATCGGGGGTAGCGAATCAAATGTACCCGGCAAGGAAGGATACCAGGTCTCCTGATGCAAATCCGCTTCCGGGGATGCACATTTCCAAAAAACAAAAAGGCAAAATAGAAAAAAAAGAATCCGGGTCACGGCTTATTGTCCGGCTTGCATAGCCGATTCAAAATTGTTCATCAATTGAATGGTTTCTTCCGTTTCTCCATGCGAAATCGGTGACTGTGGGATGTTTATACCATTAAACAACATCCGCATATCTATGCTTACAACCAGGGGCCGGGCAATATCCGATTCTGTCGGAGTACTTGCAATATCCAGACTTACCCGCGTAAATAAATCATTTGTGGCAGCGTGGTATTGAAACTGATCATCCTCATTGGTAATGACACCATCCATGTTGCTATCATACCGCCCTTCAATGCGCGCAAAAAGGTATCCCAGTGAGGGATTCCAATTCCAATGCATAGAAGGATCGTCCAATGGGGCTTCAGCCATTGTTGGATCTGCGTGATTGATGGCGTCGGGCAGACCGATAAACAAAGTGAGTTCGTTAAACCCCTCATTTGGAACTTCGTTGAGAATATAAGATTCTGAAAAATCACCATCTTTCAAAAGCACAGTTGCAGAATCAGCAGAAACGCTTTCGTCATCCCCCCGTCGAAATGAAAATTCAGACATGTAAAAGGCAACGCGCGTAAACTGAAGCGTTGTTCCCCCAATATCCGCGTAAGTCGTATTGTAAGTCAATACGGAATCGTCGACACTGACACCAACAATCAGTTGCAGCGGCTGGGGATTTGGATTGGTCGGCGACAGTACAGCTTCATCGTCATTATCACAAGCCATGACCAACATAACCACTCCAATCAAAGGAAAAAGAACACGCATAAATTTCACAATTATTATTTGTATAAAGTTACCGAATTGGCAGAAGCGAGAGATTGTCCATTGTGAAAAATTAACAGCAACGTTGGAAACCTGTGACTGGCTCGGATTTTCTAAAACGAAAAATTGACAATTGATTGTATTCTGTTTAATTAGAGTCTGTCAATAGAGTCTGGTGGCTGAACCAGAAAGTTCAATATCAAGGCGCACGCACTTTTGGAACTAGCGCAGCGATCTCACAACCGAAGGGCGTAAACCAGGGAGCCCTGACTGTCAACGTCAGGATGACTGTTTACAAAAGAAGTGCAACGCAGATATTGGACTTTATGGACAGACACTAATTAAGCCGGGGATATAAGTCAACTTATCACCAACAATAGCGTCTAAAGACTAAAACAAAACAACCCAATATGAAAAATTTTTTCTTTCCCGCCGGGATCGTTCTACTCGGCTTTACCCTTCAGGCTCAAACTTCGCACACCGTTTTGGTAAGTAGCAATAGTTTTACTCCAGCCGATTTGACAGTTCAGGTTGGTGATACCGTAATCTGGACGAATACTGGTGGTTTTCACAATGTAAGCACAGACCCGTATCCTGAAAATCCCGAAGCTTTTGGAAATGAATTGAGTGCAGACGCGTGGACTTTCACGCACATCTTTACATTACAAGGTATCAATCTGTATCAATGCGACGTGCATTCCGGATCTATGCAGGGTTCAGTAACCGTAGAAGATCCGACTCTTTCTGCCAATTATCCTGACGAGAATGCAGCCATTAGTATATTTCCAAATCCGGCAACCGATATACTGAAGTGGAATTTGAACGATTTTCAATTGCCGGCAGATACGTACTTCACACTCTTCGATCTGACAGGTAAAAAAGTCGCACAATTCAAAATGAATAATAATTCATTTATTGATATAAGTTACTTGACACAAGGAATTTATCACTACGAAATTAAAGCGGGAATTGAACAGATTCAGACAGGAAAATTACTCTTTCAAACCCGGTAGTTTCTATCCATATTTGGAAACTACATGGGATGATAAACCGGTTTTTTGAAGACATGAAGGTTGGGACCCGAGCCCCTTCAATATCTGATGACGCGCACTGTATCCAGCTCCAACCGGACTTTCATAAGCTGAGAAAGTATTTTTTCATTTCTCGATATGCGCATGTTAGGGGTTCCCCCCTTCCATTTTACAAGAAGGGTTGGGATGGTGTCCACTTTTTTCGAAAAATCCGTTTCGAGGGATCGGGAAAATGAAATTTTCTCAAGGTCTTCGAATTGGACTTTCAATTCACGCCCCAATCGCGCTATCCCCTGATCGCCCAAACCGCTGGGATCCAACTGGGCTTCGAGTTGCTCTATGCGCGCATCTTTCGTTTGTAATTCAGCCTGCGTCCGGGAAAACAAGTCTTCCACAATATCGGCCCGCAGTCGGCCCTGAAGCAATGCCATCTCATTGTCGGTGCCTCTCAACCCGCCATTCCCGTAAACTTCTAATCGCGCATCCTGTAAATCAAATGAAATCAGTTGACTTCGCCATGCCGCAATGGTATCATCTGGCACGGTGGCACCCACCATAAAAACTTCAATTTTAGGATTTTCGCTGTCGTATATAAAGTTTGTATTTATGATCCTCGCAGTCGAGGTACTCACAACATTACTGACAAAGGCGCGGGCCCGGCTGTTGAAGTAAGATTCTCTCAATACCCCCCAAAATATCCACAAACTCGGCAAAATAATGATCGTCATGGACAGTGCCATGTAGAAGCGCACCTTGCGCTCCCGCTTCCTGCTCACAAATTCTTTTAAGGGAAACCGAAGATATCGCACACCAATAACCGTAGAGGCGCAAATAAAAATGGTATTGAGTATGAAGAGATAAAAAGCACCGAAGAAAAAGGCCCAGTTACCTGTAGCAAGTCCAAATCCAGAGGTACATAACGGCGGCATCAGGGCAGTGGCGATGGCTACCCCGGGAATTACATTGCTTTTCTCCTTTCTTGAACCGGCAACAATCCCTGCAATACCACCAAAGATGGCCACAAAGATATCCAGCGTAGTCGGTTTAGTCCTCGAAAGCAACTCAGGCTGATACTCAACTAAAGGTGTAAGTAAAAAGTAAAATGTACTTGTAACCAAACTTATAAACACCATAACCCCAAAGTTTTTTAGGGCTTTCATCAGCAGAGCGACATCATTGGTACCCAAAGCGAAACCCGCTCCGAGAATAGGTCCCATCAATGGCGCAATTAACATGGCGCCGATTATGACAGCAGGAGAATTGAGGTTAAGGCCAATTGAAGCGATGAAAATGGAACAGATAAGAATGTAAATCGTCGGTCCCCGAAAGGGAATATCACGAACAATTCCCGCGCGTGTTCCCTCGTAATCTGTGTCCACGCGAATACTCAGTAATTCTCTGAGAAAGATGATCAAATCACCAAAGAATACCTTGAACCGCCTGTTCAATTGTGACCGACGCACTTTTTCGTCCGCTTCCCTCTCCTCTTCGTTGTCAGTAAAATCTTTTGGTGGATCCTGCTCTGTCATCTGGGTATGAAATGTCGGCGCAAGATAAAGCAATCACACGGATTTCAAATAAGCAGATTAGAACTCCGGTTATGGCAGGAAAATGCGCTTTCGAACGCTTTCCTGCTCTGTTTGAGCTACAACAATATAAATCCCTGAAGATAAGACTTCAAGAGAAATATTCCTTTCTACCGATGCAGATAATACGCTATCAAAGACCAACATTCGCCGTCCATCCGTAGTGTAAACTTCTATCTCTGCCGCAGTGTTTTCCTCACCAGAGAATGAGATGGTTACACCATCCTCCAACTGTCTGATGGAGAGCAGGGAATTGGAAAACCCTGAACCAACTTCATTCCATGGAGAGAAAGTTCCAAAGCCAATTTCCGGACAGAATGACCTTACGCGGTATTCATAATTGCCTGGAGGAATATTGCCGGAAGGTGAAAACCGGGCATCAAAGACAGTGGCTGACTGGGTATTTCCACCTACCGATCTGTATTGAACCTGATAACCCAAAGCGAAGGGCACGGCATTCCACGAAAGTGTTACTCCTGTTTGAAAATTGCCCTCTATGATAAAACCTTCCGGAATCTCACAGGTCAAAGGGCAAGCCAATTCAGCAATTCCTTCCGCTGAATACGACCAAAAATTGTTGGCTTCACCGATGTTTAAGATATTGGAAAATGATTCAGCGGCAATACAGTTTTGACGCAGGAATGTATCAAGCCAGGGTGTCAGGACATCGAGTGTGCGTTGGTGCTGCTCAGAACGGGAAATGAACGGCCCAAATCCAAAACAGGTGAAAGCTTCTCCCAGGTAACAGGCAGAGGCTGACCCATTGGTGAAATTACAGTGTGAAGCGCCTGAAATATTTACAATGGCTTTGGGTTCACCAGGTAAGTTGTTGTACACTGGCACCTGATTTGTCGACGCGGGTGTGACGCAATCTTCTGCTGCGGCGATAACCAGCGAAGGAACATTTACCGAAAGGGCCGCATTGATGGCTGAAGGATTGGTTTCTGCTGCCGCAAAAGTAATGGTCGTCTGAACGTCACTCATGCCGGATGCGCCAACATAAGTAGCGCCACCGCCCATAGAATGCCCCATAAGCGCAATACGCGGCGCCACCTTTCCGAAAAGCGGCGAACCAGGCAGGGTGCCCTGACGGACAATTTCCCGGGCGCAAAACAGAATGTCGGCGCCAAAAGCCTGGTGATTGGGGGCAGGCAATAACTGGCCTTCTGTTTTGGGAAAAATGAGAATAAAACCCTGGGGCACAAGCGCTTCCCAAAGCCAGGAATAAGCCTCTGTAGCGATCACAAATCCATGGCCGAAACTCACCACCGGAAAGCCTGTGGGTGAAGATGCTACAGGGGCATTCACGCCTGAGGCGGTTGCGGGATAATACACGGCTACATCTATTTGTCTGTTGCGATCAGGGTCAGTGAAGGTCAGCGCCGCAGATCCGATTTGATAGTTTTGAGCGAAAATCGAATGGGCGAGGAAAATGAAGAGGATGATGAGTGGTTGTCTCATGGCAAAATAATTGGTTAATTGGTTAGTAAGTACAAAGCAATACAAACTTAGCTTTTAAATTACCTATGTCAATCTGATATAAACACCATAACTTAACCTTTGGTTCTTCTGGTTTCAGTAAACTTGCACCTGAAGCCATTCCATCTTATGAAAAAAATATCATTTATCCTCTTATTTATCAGCTTTTATTCCTGTTCCCCCGGGTTGGACCGGAATACTGAAGATACTCCGGAATCCCAATTAAACACGCAAATCCATCTCCTGGGAGGAACATTGTTTACCCAGGAATCGGCAGAATATCGCGCCCTCTGTTATCAGGCATACAACCTGGCGTCTATGCGGTTGCGCGAAAACGCTGCATCTTCCAATGACAGACTTGCCGTCGTACTCGATCTGGATGAAACAGTTTTGGACAACAGTCCATACACTGCCTGGCAGATAGTCAATGACCAACCTTTTACCCCGGATACCTGGACGAAGTGGGTTGACCTGGCTTCCGCCAAACCAGTACCCGGCGTGATTCCGTTTTTAAATCTGGCCGACAGCCTCGGATACCACCTGTTTTTCATCAGCAACCGCAGCCCGGAACATTTACAGGCGACGGTTAAAAATATGGCAGACCTCGGTATGCCACAGCTCGATTCCGCGCAGTTCATGTTTAAAACCACCACATCTGATAAAACCGAACGCCGGGATGCGGTATTGGCGAAGGGTTATAAAATTGCACTTTTGATAGGCGACAATTTGGGAGATTTTGATGCCAGGTGGGATAAACCAGCCACAAATCCTGACCGAAACGACATGGTTGATTCCGACCCCAACATTTTTGGAGACAAATTTATCGTGCTTCCAAACACCCTTTATGGCACCTGGGAAGGGGCATTGTACGACTACAACCGCGACTTAACTGATGTTCAGCTTGATTCAATTAGAAGATCAGCTCTAAAATATCCGGAGTTGCCGGGATTTCAGGCGAAAAATTAACCGGGAATTGCCTATTTTGGTCAGATATGAACCTAACAGAAGAACAAAAGATTACAGAATTTCGCCTCGGTCAATCAGCTTTCGATCTAAAACGAACCTATTTCGACGCCGGACATACGCGCACCCTGGCTTTTCGCCAAAAGCAACTGAAATCGCTGCTCGATGGGATTCGCAAACACGAGTCTGAAATCCTGCAGGCTCTTCATTCCGATCTGGCCAAAAGTGAGACGGAAGCTTTCGCCACCGAAATTGGAATGCTTTACGCCGAAATAAACCATACCCTGCGCCACCTGAAAACCTGGATGCGTAAAAAAAGCGTGGCCACTCCCCTGATTCTGCAACCTTCCCGCAGCTTTGTCATGTATGAGCCTCTCGGCGTTGTACTGATTATCAGTCCATGGAATTTCCCCTTTCAGTTGAGCATGGCTCCTTTGATCGGGGCCATAGCTGCAGGCAATTGCATGGTAATTAAACCTTCTGAAGAAGCCCCCGCAACATCTAAAATCATTGAAACGCTGATCGCCAACACATTTCCGAAAGAATATATCAGCGTGGTGAATGGCCCAGGTCACGAAGTGGTGCCGGCTTTAATGGAGCAATATGACTTCAACCACATATTTTTTACCGGCAGCCCCGCCGTGGGAAGTAAGATCGCCCAGGCTGCCGCCAAAAAACTCACACCGGTCACCCTCGAACTCGGTGGAAAAAGTCCGGCGATCGTCGATGCTACTGCCAATCTGAAGGTAACCGCCAAAAGGTTGACCCTTAGCAAATTCACTAATGCGGGTCAGTCATGCGTCGCTTCCGATTATCTCCTGGTGCACACTTCCGTGAAAAAAGAATTGATCAGAGAAATCGAATTAGCCATTACCTCATTTTACGGAAGTGAACCCAAAACCTCGCCCGATTACGGCCGAATGGTGAATGAAAAGAGATTTGATGCGGTCACAGCCTTTTTGGAAAACGGGAGGATCATCATGGGCGGACAAAGCGACAAAACCGAACGATACATCGCTCCCACGGTAATGGACGGAATCAATCCGGATGCCCCCGTTATGAAAGAGGAAATCTTCGGCCCGGTATGGCCTGTACTCACATGGGATAGTTTTGATGACATCCTGCGCATCACCCGTGAAAACCGGTATCCCCTCGCCTGTTATTACTTCGGGACCGACAAAACGCTTGAAAAAAACATGCTGGAAAAAATCGAATTTGGCGGCGGTTGTATAAACAACGCCCTGGTGCATCTCGGAAACCCGGACCTGCCCTTCGGAGGTGTGCAGAGCAGCGGCAGCGGCAGGTATCACGGGTGGTATTCGTTTGAATGTTTCAGCCATTCGAAAAGCGTGCTCAAATCAGCCACATGGATAGATCCATTTGTGAAGTATCCGCCTTACACATCTTTCAAATTGAAATTATTGAGAAAGCTATTCGGTTCATAGCAATAGCACGCATCCATCATGTAGGTTAAAAGTGTGGAGGAGGTATATAATTTCTAAAATCGATTTATCTTTCGGAGGTTTAAGTTCATTCCGTTGAGAGCGCTGCGCTTTATCACCCTGATTTATTTCCTCTGCTTCCATTCGGCCCTCCTACCTGGCCAGGAAAATGTGGTGGTCAGCTATCCCGTAACCGGCAGGGCAAGACCAGCGGTTCCAAAGTCAATGATGGCAGACAACGTAGTGACTGTTCCCCTGAAGCGCTCGGGAAAATTATTGATGATTGAAGGGGAGGCGGATGGGGTAAAAGGAAATTTTATTTTTGATACCGGTGCTCCCTACCTGGTGCTGAACATGACTTACTTCCGCGGGAAAGTACAATCCGGAACAAATACCGCAGGCGGGATTACCGGTTCTGAAATCCGCCAACAAACCACCAGCGTACAGCATTTTTCCTTTCAGGGAATCACATATCAAAATGTCGACGCCGATATATTACCGCTCGGACACATTGAAGATACCCGGGGGGTCAAAATCCTCGGTTTGATGGGTTTGAATCTTTTCAAGGATTTTGAGATTGAAATCGACGTCCAGAAAAACATACTTGTTTTGTACAAATGCAACAGATCAGGTGAAACCATCGCCGGGCAAAGCTTTCGCTCCGATTTTACACATCCCATCAAAATTTCCAATGATGCTTTGTTTTTAGACTGTGCTATCGCAGGCCGTCGCGTAGGATTTGTATTGGATACGGGAGCTGAGATCAACACCCTGAGCAGTTTCGCCGGAAAAAAGGTACTCGCAACAGTCGAAATACAGGGTCGTTCGCAACTCATGGGCACAGGTCGGCAGAAAGTAGAAGTACTCTACGGCCGCATGAATGATTTTTTCATCGGGGATACCGATTTTAAAGGCATGCAAACACTCATTACCAATATGAGTGATATGAGTGCTTCCTATGGAACTCCCGTTGATGGAATGCTCGGATACGATTTTCTGGCGCGGGGAGTGTTACAACTTAATTTTCGAAAAAAGACCCTCGCAATGCAGTTTTTTGATACATTAGAAACCAGCGAATGACACATCTAAAAGCCATATTGTTAGTCATCTGCACCTTTTTTGGCGGAAGCCTCCTGGCTCAGCCGGAAACGGGAGTCGCCCGATTTGAAAACGGAAGTCTCAGCATCACGCTCGACAAGCGGTGGTCTGCGGCTGTGCAGGGCACAATCAATGCACAGTACAATTTGGATTCGGCCATGGTGGCCAATATCTTTTCGGGAAAACTCACGGGTTCCGTGAAAGATAATGGTGAGAACTGGACCATCACCCCAATCGATGCGCACAGAATAGAAATATCTAAACCCCTTGAAGGATCTTTGGATGGCGAGAGTTGGAAGTCAACCTGGGCCTTTGATCCGGGCGCCCGTAAGATGCTAACAGGACACGGATATGTTGATCTGCAAAAAGTGGTTTACGGCCGGAATCAGTTGATGAAAACCTCGCTGATCCGTATGAAATCGGGCAAAATGAAACTCGTGGTCACGCAGCACATGAATGCCGGGCAGGTATTGATCACCGGTTCATTTTCCAATTGGACCACGGAAGGATTACCAATGACCAAATCAGATAAAGGTTGGGAGATAGAATTATCATTGGAACCAGGTAAATACCTCTATAAATTCATTGTCGACGGACAGTGGAAAACGGATACCGGCAACAAACTGCGCGAGAAAGATGGTTTCGGTGGATACAACTCCGTGCTGTACGTCTCAAACAAACGCTTTGAACTCGAAGGCTTCGAAAATGCCAAAAACGTGGTTCTCACGGGTAGTTTCAACGGGTGGAACAGGAGAGAACTGAAGATGAACAAAACCCCCAAAGGGTGGATGGCCAATGTATATCTTAAGGAAGGTACTCATACGTACAAATTTCTGGTGGATGGCGAATGGATGTCTGACCCGGCAAATCCCGATGGTTATGCCGATGGATTTGGATCTGTCAACTCTGTAGTCCTCATTGGCGAGCCCAGTCTGTTTTATCTCACTGGCTATGCTTCCGCAAAAAGTGTTTTTCTCGCTGGAAATTTCAACGGTTGGAAACCGGACGAACTCCCGATGACAAAAACATCCTCTGGATGGGAAACGCCCTATGTGCTGGGCTCTGGCAATTACGAATATAAATACGTGGTGGATGGCAAATGGATTACAGACCCGGGAAATCCATACATCATCCGCAACGGAGGTGAAGAAAACAGCTTTATCGCCATTCGGCCAAACCATATTTTCAAATATCAAAGTCCCGAATCGGGGAAAAAAGTGGTGGTCACGGGCAATTTTACGGGATGGAACGAACAGAATTACCTCATGGTGAGGTCGGGTAATACCTGGTCATTCCCTGTATTTCTCCCACCCGGCAAATACACCTACAAGTTGCTCATCGACGGAGTCTGGACCCTTGATCCGGACAATCCTTATTTCGAAGAAAATGAATTTGGAACAGACAATTCTGTTCTGTGGATTGATGTGGATATGGGTTATGGCCATTGAATGAATTAGAGTATGTCTAATCAATTTTTTTGACCTCATACGATTGAGTTCGATTTTGTGGGTCATTTTTCTAATCCATTTATCAACCTTACTTTCGCAACCAGATAATTATTCGCTAACCCAACAATATATACATGGAAAAAATTAAAGTAGCTCAGCCCGTGGTGGAACTGGATGGAGATGAAATGACACGGATCATCTGGAAATTTATCAAGGACAAATTAATTCTCCCCTACCTCGACATCGACATCAAATACTACGATCTTGGTATGGAACACCGCGATGCGACAGACGATCAGGTGACGATCGATGCGGCTGAAGCCATCAAAAAGTACAACGTGGGTATCAAGTGTGCCACCATCACACCCGACGAAGGAAGGGTTGAAGAGTTTGGATTGAAGAAAATGTGGAAATCGCCCAACGGAACCATCCGAAACATCCTCGATGGTACGGTATTTCGTGAACCCATCATCATGAAAAACGTTCCCAGACTGGTTACCACCTGGACAAAACCCATCTGCATCGGCCGACACGCTTTCGGCGATCAGTACCGGGCCACGGATATGGTCATTCCCGGAAAGGGAAAACTCACCATGACCTTCACACCTGAGGATGGTAGTGAACCCCAAAACTGGGAAATTTACACTTTCAAAGGTCCCGGTGTCGGCATGGGGATGTACAACAACGACGAGTCCATCACCGGTTTTGCCCGTGCCTGTTTCAACCAGGCGCTCACAAAAAAGTGGCCGCTCTACCTGAGCACGAAAAATACCATTCTGAAAAAATACGATGGCCGGTTTAAAGACATTTTTGAAGAAGTTTATCAAAACGAATTCAAATCAAAAATGGACGCGGCCGGGTTGATTTACGAACACCGGTTGATTGACGACATGGTGGCAGCAGCCCTGAAATGGGAAGGTGGCTTCGTATGGGCTTGTAAGAATTACGATGGCGACGTGCAAAGCGATACCGTGGCACAGGGTTTCGGCTCACTCGGACTCATGACTTCCGTTTTGATCACTCCCGATGGAAAAACCATGGAAGCAGAAGCTGCTCACGGCACTGTAACCCGTCACTTCCGTCAGCACCAGCAAGGCAAACCAACATCCACAAACCCCATAGCCTCGATATTTGCTTGGACACGTGGTCTGGAACACCGCGGCAAACTCGACAACAATGACGCACTGATCAAATTTACCCACAAACTTGAAAAAGTATGCATCGATGTGGTGGAGAGCGGTAAAATGACGAAGGATCTCGCCGTTTGTATCCATGGGAATTCCGTGAAACACGGAGATCACTATTTATACACAGAAGAATTCCTCGAAGCGATTGATCAGAAACTCAGAAGCGAATTGAATTAGAATGTTTCACCTTCATTTGAAAGGCCTGACCAGTAAAATCCCTGGTCAGGCCTTTTTTGTAGAGAAATGAATCAAATCAAAACTCCGCTTGATTATTATCTATAATTTCGTCAAAACGGATGTCATGAATTTCGAGTCGATTTTTGAAAACAACAAAAAGTGGGTGGCGGATAAGCTGACAGGCGATCCTGATTATTTCACGAAATTGTCGCAAGGCCAGAATCCGGAATTTTTATATATCGGCTGCAGCGACAGCCGGGTAACCGCGGAAGATTTGATGGGATTGAACCCCGGGGAAGTTTTCGTACACCGAAACGTGGCCAATATGGTGGTAAGTACCGATAATAACCTGAATGCGGTGGTGCAATATGCAGTGGAACAACTCCATGTAAAGCACATCATCGTTTGCGGACATTACGGATGTGGAGGTATCAACGCTGCCCTCCATCCGAGCGATTTGGGCCAACTCAATAGCTGGGTTCAGAATATCAGGGATGTGTACCGGATTCACAAAGCCGAACTAGATGGAATTTCCGACCGCCAAAAACAGTTTGACCGGCTGGTGGAATTGAATGTGCTGGAGCAATGCATCAATCTTCTCAAAATTGACCACGTCCAAAAATCGTGGTACAGCAATGGATACCCAAAAGTGCACGGTTGGATTTTCAACATGCGCACCGGATATATCGAAGACCAAAAACTCAATATGCCAAAAATATTCGCCGATGTGCGATGCATTTATGATTTAACACCCAAAACCAATTAAACTAAAAAGATGAAAAGAAAAGCAACAGCCGTTTGGCAGGGAAGTGGAAAAACTGGAAAAGGTCACCTCACCACCCAAAGCAATGTCCTTGACAAAACACAATATTCATACAAGTCCCGGTTTGAGGAAGGCACAGGCACAAACCCCGAAGAATTGATCGCCGCTGCACATGCGGGGTGTTTTACAATGAAATTGAGTTTTAACCTCGGAGAAGCAGGATTCGAACCCGAAGAACTCGAAACCAATTGTGCAATTAATTTCGAAAATGGTGCGATCACCAATTCTCACCTTACGGTAAAAGCCAAGGTAAAAGGGATAGACGATTCGAAATTTTCTGTTTTGCTGAAAGACGCCGAGAAAAATTGTCCGATATCGAAACTCCTGAATACGTCGATTACGTCAGAATACACGCTCGAGTCATAAATCGCGTGAGCGAGACAAATTTGAAATTTTAGAGGATTGATTCTGCGAATAAATTTTGTGGAATGACCCCTCATTTCCACAACCAGCCATGAAAATTCAACAATTTTCATGGCTGTTTTCATTATAATCCCAAAGGATTCCAGAAAACCCAAAGAATATCGCAGGTTAAACCCGTCAGTGCTTTTCCATATGAATGATTGAAAAACAGATGATAGCATGGAAAAATAATCTCCCATCCCGGTTAACAACGCGAACATGTTCATATTTTATGCGTAGAAATGGAATGCTTTTGGTATTAACATTAAATTTACATAAGGTAACATTCACTTAATACAGCCTGTCCTATGCCTATAGTTGTTGTCAAAAGAAGTCGTGAACTCGTCAACATGTCGAGCAATTACGTCATCTACGTCGATGGGAAAAAGAAAGCCCAACTGGCGAATGGCAAGAAGGTGGAACTTACCTTGAAATCCGGTGAGCATGTGCTCGAAGCCCGGGTGGACAACTATAAAAGTGAGCCAGTTAAACTGGATATCAGCAAAGGAGAAAAATTATCGTTAAGAATACGCAGTTTCAAATTCAATGCCTGGATCCTTCCTACCATCATGGTTCTCGTCCCTACTTTTTATTTTATGAAAAGTGAATATGGATTGTCTCCTTTACTGGGATTGATTTTTATTGTGCCTGTTGTGGCTTATGCATTTTACTACCATACCATCGGCAAGGATAAATATCTGCGCATTACCCGTTAGTGCCTTTTAAAAACAGCCTATCCCGGAATGAATCCATTCCTGACTGATGATTTGAATTAAAGGCTTCTCTGCCAAATCCCCAACCTGTATCAGGATTTCCCTTTAAGCCTGAAATAAATCCCCAATGAATAAACTGGTGCAGCAAGGACATTGCGCCCTGAAAACGCTCCTGCTACAGATGCAGATAACCCAAATCCGTCTGGATTTTCAATTCCGATTTCCACAGCGGGACTGATGTATTCAATGTTGTTGGCAAACAAGGTATTCCCCTCCGGCTGAAAATCTGAACCATTAAACGTCGAGTGAACGGCGTCAACACGGCCCAAAACATACGCCCTTTTCCCAAATTTGAGACCCAGCTCAAGCCCATACCGCCATTCATCTGAAAAACCCCTTGTGCGTCTGTTGTAGCCTGCATAGACAGAAGACCACAATTTTTTTCCCATAGGCCTGCTGACATCCATGCGCAGCATTTGGTTAAATTCACCATCGCCCGTTTGCAGAATACCGCTTGATCCTCCACCTGTTTTCCCGGAAGGGATACCCAACAGAATTCTGGCACTGACCACCCAAACCTCAGATTGGTAAATCCCGTACTGCACCTGCAAGTCGACATCTCCAAAGGCATTCAACTCATCGCCGGGAAGGGTGCGCTCCGAAGGTTCAAACCGAATTTCATTCAGCGTATTGCGCGCAAAAAAGGGTACGAATGCCACGATGGTTAAACGATCGGTAAGACCGTATTCGCCATATAAACTGGTGGCATACCATCCAATGGTGGTGATATCGATCAGGCCGCCATCCGGGGCATAAAACCGATTGGCCATCAAAGCGCTTTGATTGAGTTTGAAATACCCGCCTTTATGGGGCTGGGTCCAACCACCACCGGCGCTTACAGCAAATCCTGAGAGGAGAAAGACAAATAAGATAGAAATAGATTTTGTCATTGCATCAACGCATATCCAAAAGTTAAAGAAGCGGGCTTACACAAAATGATCACATGGCTGTAGCTATCAATCCCCACATTGGAATCGACAGCAGACACATTAAACAGTTTGTATCCATTTGTAGTGATGACTGAAATTTCAAGGCCGTTCACCGCTGTTGCTGACCCACTTATGGAATTAGAAAGGTAAACGAAAGTGCCCAGGGCAAAATCCGTCTCAAAATCGCTGCTCAATTCCAGATTCAAATGCCCATCCAAACCGAAGAACAAGCGCGCTGTTCCCTCGGTTTGGTACCCTCCTGAGCTGACAAATGTCCCAATTCTTTCCGCACTGCCCACCTGTATGGACAACATATTGCTTTCGACCCCTTCCACCACCGCATAAACGTTTGCTACACCGTTCGACAGCCCTTTTACTTTTCCATCAGGTAAAATCATCAGCACAGCCGAATCCGAAACATACCAGGCCACTTCCAGTCCTGAAACCGGTTCCCCTGAAAGGCGTAACACTTGCACTTCAAGACTGAGCGTATCCCCGACAGCAACCTCGTTTCCAGCCGGACTGCTTACCACGACCTGGGCAACGGCTGTGTCAGAATCCACTACGTTAACCAGAATAGTAGGCCCCATGGTACTGCCGAGTGATGCCCTTACGCGGGTTTGGCCGGGAGAAATTGCCATCACCAAACCAAAATCATTGATCTCAGCAATACTCTGATTATCGGAATTCCAACTCAGCTGACGGTCAGAAGGCAGACCATATTGATCATAGTAATTTGCGGTAACGCTGGCCGTATCTCCGACCAAAAGCGCTACCTGGCTTATATCAGTCTCAATGCGCTCGCCCACAATTGGATCTTCCAATACATCTGTGCCGATACAACCCGTCCAACACGCAAGAACAAAAAACAGTAACCACGTTCTCATAATCCTGATTTGATCTCAAATGTCAACAGGAAGACCATGCTGACTTGTCGTCCAAACGACATTTATCTGCATTGCGCTGCTTCAAAAACCAGGTATTCTCTTTAACCTAAGAGTCTATAAGTCCGCTTTAATTTTAATTTTGCGGGATGAATGTGCATGAAATGTGGTACCTGGAAGGCATCAATCTTTTTGGAAGATTGTGTCCGTTGAAGTCGAAAGAGAGCACAGCCATCACGGAACCTCGTGCATACCTTTCGGGAGAAATGATCTATTTGCCCAAAGATCCTGTCAGCCACCTGCACATCGTATTGGATGGGCGGGTTCGCATTGGGTATTACCTCGATTCGGGAGAGGAAGTCACCAAGGCCATATTGAGTGAGGGTGAAGTATTTGGAGAGCTTGCCCTTGCCGGGGAAATGACGCGATCTGAATTTGCGGAAAGCATGGATTCCCCGACACGTATTTGTACGATCAGCATCGATGAGGTGATGAACCTCATGCACACCGAAGCTGACCTGAGTCTGCGCATTATCAAATGGATGGGTCTTCGCATCGTTCGGATGGAACGGCAGATAGCCCTGCTCACATTTAAAGATGCGCGTACCAGAATAGTTGAATTCTTAAAGGACGCGGCCGCTTACAAAGGCAAACCCATCGGGGATGAAATTCTTATCAAAACAAAACTCACACACAGCGATATCGCCCGACTCACAGGCACCTCCCGTCAAACGGTGAATGAAATTATGAATCGCCTGAGAGCCGAAAATCAAATCTTTTTTGAACGCGGAAAAATCATCCTTCGCAACCATAAAACCATCCGGTAGACCACAGCAAAGTTGTGCGATCAGCATTAATGGACTTTTTTGGGATGCCATTCTGCATCTCTTTCCGACACAACCTTCTGATTTTTCCACTTCGGATGTTTGATCAACCGCGCATACAGCGTTTTCAAACGCTGCGGTGAAACACCGAGATAATAAAGACAAAATACCAGGAAATTCGAGAGATTGACCCGGGAATAGCTGTTGTCAACGTGCTTGCGGGATGACACAATCACATCATCTGCGAGAATGTGAAATCGTGCATACTTCTTGCCTCGCCGTATGATCTCGTAATCCTCCATCACCACGAAATTTTCATCGTATCCCCCCAGTTGGTCAAAAAGTTTTCGGGTAATGAAAAGAGATTGGTCCCCTCCCCTGAACATCATAAGCGGTATGCGGGTGCACCAGGAATTAAACCGGAGCTCAGGCCGGTCTGAATCAAACCGAAAACGAAAGCTGCCAAACTGCGCACCCGATCGAATCGCCGCGAGAATCTGGTTCAGGAAATCTTTTGGCGGAAGCGTATCGGCATGGACAAAATAAAGAACATCCGCCCTGGCCTTCTGCGCCGCCATGTTCATCTGAAATGGTCTCGATGCTTTTCTGCAATGCACCACCTGCACACCGGCCTGCGCTGCCACGCCCACCCAACCATCGGAACTATTGCCATCTGCGAGAATAATTTCCACTGCTGATGGGTCTGCGCTGTCGCGTAGATGACTAAATAAACTTTTTAAATGAGCCGACTCATTTAATGATGGAATGATTATGGATATTTGAGGCTTGATAATGCGTTTGTATTTTAACGTGTTGAAATCTGAAGAACCCAAAGTGGCGTATTTCAGTTACGATTCACAAATCAACTTAGATTCCATGAGAATTCCCGCTTTATTCCTGATATTTTGTCTGTCACTGTTTGGTTGCATCAACGCCACATCGGTGCAGTCTGACTCACAACCAGTGAGTCACGACCTGTTTACCAGCCTGCTAAAAAAACATGTGGACAGCGATGGCATGGTTGATTACAAAGGTTTCATCGCCGACAGCGTGGAGTTTAACAAGTACCTCACCACCCTGGAAAACAACCACCCCAATGAAAAAAACTGGAACAAAGACGAACAACTGGCCTACTGGATCAACGCGTACAATGCTTTTACCATACGGCTCATCATCCGTAACTATCCGGTAAAATCGATCAAAGACCTCGGTGGCAGCATCTACCGCGTAAACACGCCCTGGGATATTAAGTTCATTAGAATCGAAGGTGAAAATTACCACCTCAACAACATCGAACATTCAATCATCCGCAAGGAATTTGACGAACCGCGCATCCATTTCGCCCTCGTGTGTGCGGCCTTCTCCTGTCCCAAATTGCGCAACGAAGCATATACCGCCAAAAATCTCGAAACCCAACTGGAAGATCAGGCCACCCATTTTTTCAACAGCGAATCGCGCAACAAGATCACCGCCGATGCGCCGAAAGTATCTCCGCTGATGAAATGGTATGGAGGTGATTTCAAAAATGCGGCGCCTTCCATTCCGGAGTACATCAACAAGTACAGCAAGACAAAGATTAAAGAGAGTGTGGAATTAGAATATATGGACTATAGCTGGGATTTGAACGAGCAGAAATAAAGCTCAGAGCCTTGTCATTACTCCCTGCGGTCATGAGACCGCTTCGCTAAGTTCAGAACGCAGCTTTTGCGGAGTGAAGAATCTCTAAATTGATTTACGATTTGGGATTTACCTCGGAGTGACCAAGCTCATAGCCTTGTCATTCAGAACGGAGCTTTTGCGGAGTGAAGAATCTCTCTAACTGAATGAACAGATTACTCCCTTTGGTCGTGAGACGCTGCGCTTAGTTCCTCGTTCCCCGGAATGACACAACTCCGAGTCCTGTCATTACTCCCTTTGGTCATGAGACCGCTTCGCTAAGTTCAGAACGCAGCTTTTGCGTAGTGAAGAATCTAATTCGTTGAATGGACAACCTCCTTACTGGATTTTCCTGTCCTCACAACCGAATGGTATTAAACCGACTACCGAAACTCCACCCTTTGCACCAGATTCATGTCCATCTCCGCATTGATTTTTTCCGCGATTTTCTCTTTTGAATAACTGAGCTCCTGACGCAGCGAAGCCGATTCGAGATAGATGGTGAGGGTGCCTTTGTCGAGTTTTACCTGTTTGGTGCGTCGGGCCACAGCGGTGCCCATGAGTTTTTCCCAATGGGTGATCACAGCGGCGGCATGATAACCGTCTTCCAGTCCATAGGCCTTGAGCAGCCTGTTCAGTACCCCGCCAAATGTTTCCTCGTTTTCAGTTCTTTTCATGTACTTGTCCTCCGCTTACGTCAAAAATCTTTACGCTTTCGATGATCTCTTTAAATATAATGGCAATTCTGTCGGCATGCGTATCCGTGATAAAAATCTGACCAAACTGCTGATCGGTCACAAGCTTCATCAAATGTTGCACCCGCACATCGTCTATTTTGTCAAAAATATCGTCGAGCAGCAGGATAGGCACCCGTTTGGTCGTTTGTTTGATCAAATCAAACTGCGCCAGTTTCAGAGCGATAAGATACGTCTTTTGTTGCCCTTGTGAACCGAATTTTTTCAACGGATGGCCGCCAATTTTCAACCGCAGGTCGTCCTTGTGCGTGCCCACATTCGTATATGAGCTGCGCCGGTCTTTCTCCTCATTTGCCTTCAGCACTTCCGTAAAATTAGCTTCTGTCAGGTCTGAGCGGTATTTGATCTGCACCTCTTCGGCATTTCCGCTGATAGCGGCATAGTGTTTCAAAAATACAGGCGTGAAAAGTTCAATGAAATTCGCCCGTTCGCCGTGAATTTTTCCCGCAAGGTCGGCCAATTGAAGGCTCCACACCTCGAGATTGTCGGCTTCAAAGGTTCGGTTTTCCCAAAAATAGCGGAGCAGGCTGTTGCGCTGCTGCAATACCTTGTTGTACGCCATGAGCCATTCGAGGTACTGCCTGTTGTATTGCGAGATGATGCTGTCCATAAACCGCCTTCTCACCTCGCTGCCCTCGCTGATCAAATCCTTGTCGTAAGGAGATATCACCACGGCGGGATACCGGCCGATGTGTTCGGCGAGTCTTTCGTATTCCGTTTTGTTTCGCCTGAACACTTTTTTCTGCCCGCGTTTGACGCCGCAGTAGATTTTATCGGCCCCTTCCCCGTTCTCAAAAACCCCTTCCACCACAAAAAAATCTTCTCCATGGAGAATATTTTGGGTGTCGATGGGATTGAAATAACTTTTACACGCCGAGAGGTAATGCACCGCGTCGATGATATTCGTCTTTCCCTGCCCGTTCAAACCTGTGAATATGTTCACATTGGCGTCAAAAACCAGGCTTGCTTCGTGATAATTCTTGAAATTTATAAGGCTGAGTTGCGCGAGTATCATAGGATGGCGACAAATTTACCAAATCTTCCGGGCTTGAATCGGCGGTGCAAAGCAAAAAAGTATATTTTTGCACACCGAATAAAATAAGCCCACATGGCCAAAAAAGACAAAAAAAGCGAAGAAACCATTGTAGATGTGCAGCAGGTGTACTCCAAAACAGAACACTATGTTGACCAAAACAGAAATACCCTGCTCGTTATTGCAGGTATACTCGTGGTGCTGTTCGCGGGCTATTTTGCGGTAACGCGCCTCTACCTCGAGCCGCGCAATCAGGAAGGCATGGAACTGCTTTGGAAAGCGGAATACTGGTTTGAGATCGACTCGCTCGACAAGGCCCTCGCCGGAAACGAATCTTTCTACGGTTTTGAATACGTGGCCGATGAGTACAGCAGCACCAAGGCGGGCGAACTCGCATCGTACTACGCGGGCATCATCTACCTGCGTCAGGGCGATTTTCCCCGGGCCATCAGTTACCTGAAAGAATCTGACCTCGACGATGCCATTGTAGGCGCTGTGGCCAAAGGTGCCATCGGCGACGCTTATGTGGAATTGGGAGATTTCGGTCAGGCATTGAGTTATTACAACGATGCCATTTCGCATTCCGACAATCTGCTCACCACTCCGGTTTATCTGAAAAAAGCAGGTCTCGTACACGAGGAGAAAGAAGATTTCAAAAAAGCGCTTGAGAACTACAAAAAAATCAAAGACGATTTTCCGACGAGCAACGAAGCCCGCACCATCGATGCGTACATTGCCCGTGTAGGGGGTTGATATGGCGACCAGCGGAAAAAACTTATCGAAAGTCGACAGGGAGAAAACCCCGTCGGCTTTTTCGTTTAAATTCGGCATTGTGGTGGCCGAGTGGAACGACGACGTGACCATGAACCTCGCCAAAGGCGCCCGTTCCACACTGCTCGAACTCGGCGCTTCCGATCACAACATCACCGTACACACCGTGCCGGGAAGTTTTGAACTTCCGGTTGCCGCCAAATGGATGGCCGAATCGGGGAAAGTCCACGCCGTAATCGCCATCGGATCGGTGATTCAGGGAGAAACCAGACATTTCGAATTTGTGTGTCAGGCCGTGGCCCAGGGCATCAAAGATGTGAATGTGCAAACCGGGATTCCGGTGATATTCTGCGTGCTCACCGACGATACCAAACAACAGGCCCTCGACCGCTCCGGCGGAAAACA
>JBGTLS010000478.1:0-14187 GCA_041744015.1 Cryomorpha sp.
AAAATTTTGAAAAGTGAAGTATCTGCCAATTCGTTCATGATCAGGAAGGGGTTTTCATCCTTCAGCGCGATCAGGATTTGTGGTGTGGGAGAAATAACTTCTCCATTCAAAATGTGGATACCGTCAAACGTAACATCGAGAATGGGATTGGTGTTATCCCGACCCACATTGAATGGAACCCGCATCAGGTTGTTGAAATGCGTTTGTTCAGGTTGATCGTAATATCCGGTAGCTGGATTGATCGGATTCACTTCCACCCAAATGGCATTTGCCCCCGTGAGATTTCTGGTGTCGAAAAATACGGTGTCGCGGAACACATGCCCCGCCCTGAGCGAATCCTGTCGGGGATATTCCAATGGAATGATGTTCCTGTTGGCATCCTCGATCCAATACTTTACCAGAAGAGAATCCATATCAATTTCCGAAAGGTTTACGATTCCCACACTCAGGTAGCCTTCCTGTCCCTGCTCCAGGTTGGTAGATGCAAAAACATAATGGGTGTTCGGATCCACCGCCGCTTCGGGCACGGGTTCGTACAGCACATGCCAGCGATTTATTTGAAGCGGGGTGTTGAATTCAGTGTCTTTCAGCCAGGCTTCCAACCGGAGATTTGGATAAACTTCGGCGGAAACAGTACTTAAATCGGTGCTTTGAACTATAAAAGGATCGAAGGTGCCATTTGCGAGTGTGGTTTCGATTCCATTGGGACCGATTCCGATCAGACGGATTTCAGCGCTGTCTCCAGGCGCAACATCCAGAGAACTGGTTTTCCAACTGGCCGAGGTCCAGTTTTTGGCTGGTCCAATCCGGGTGGAACTCGTGCTGCCGGTATTTCCGCTGGCGGGAATATCCACCGCGTTGTTCAGGGTATCTGTCGGGGTTTGGCCATAAAGTTCAAAGACAAAATCGGGGTCTCCCTTTCGGAAAATAATGGAAAAGGGCACGCTGTCCTGCGCGGTTTCAGTTCCAATCATTTGAGCACCCATGTCTTCAAATGCGGTATAAATATCCGGCGTTTGATCCCACAATGAATAGATGGCGTACCGGGTGGAATAGAGAAGAACGTAATGGCCGTCGGGAATCGTTTCGCCGGTCAGCAAGTCAGCCAGGGCTTGCATTTGAGCAGGACTTGTTTGTCGAAAGATGAAATAAAATTCCACCCGGTTTCTACAGCCACCATTGTTGTTGGCATTTCCAAAGTTGTTGTCCGGGTTTTCTGCTCCAAACTGGGTACCCCAGGGTTGAAAAGTGATGGGATCAAAAACCGCCAGATGAATGGATGGTGTAGTGGTACAAGCACCGGTTTCGATGGTGAGGGTATTCAATAATATTTGATTACCCACAGTGTAGTTGCTACCCAAAACGTTATTTGTCAACCGAATGGTTCCCGTAAAAAATTCAATACGACGGGCATTTCTGTTGAATTCTGTCTGAAAGTAGTTGTTGTTTCCAAATTGAAAAATATGGGCCTGACCCCAGCCGGTTTTTTCCGGGATGTATTGAAAACTGCTGTTTCGCCATATGGGTTCATTTCCATCCAAAGGTCTTGAACGCCAAAAGAAAACTGCGCTGTCTGAATAGTTTACAGCAGGTGTCCATGTCACGACGCCTCCGGTTTGGGAAATTTCTGTGCTCAATAAAGCGGGGCTGTTGAATAGGTCGGTGGTATCGACTTCCATTCGATACGTAGCGAGGGTGGCCAATGGATTGCCAGTACTGGCTTTTAAAGTAACACCGGTAGATGGAACCACCGCAAAATTCGGCGGGAAAACCGGGACGAGGCCGTCGTTGGCGATGAGCAATTCTTTTCCGTATACCGCGTTATTCGCAGTCTCCTCCAATTCAACCACCTGATTGTCTGGAAGATCTATGAGAATATTAAAGCTGTGAAGACCCAATCCATAAAGCGGATCTATTGGCAGTTTTACCCGGAGGGTATCTTTAAACAAGAGTCCATTCATCACGCGCACGTACTCTTCGTTGGCAGCGCCTTCGGGAGTTTCATGCTCGATCACGATATTGAAAGGCTGGTAGGTGCCACGCGCAATATTGGTGACCACGATGTTGATGGTGAAACTGTCAATTTCGGCTGTGATATTGGCGGGAGTGAAAAATACATCCTGCTCCTTAACAGAGAAATCGGGATGTGGAAAGGAATTCAAAATGATAGCCGGGTCTCCCTGAAAACCCATCCCAAGGCAGGTGTTTTCCATGAGCAAATTTGGCGTAGACCCCAGTGAAAATTGAATTTCACTGACTGTTTTCCTGTGGTGATCTCCAATGGTTTCTCCATAATTTGTGATGGAGAGGTTTTCGTAGAATTTGCTGCTGTATATGTTGAGGTAGGGTTCGAAACCCAGTTTTACAGAGGCGAGAAATCCGATTACGCCCTTAGCGTTGAGCAAAGTATACAGTTCACTCGTACTTTGATTGCCCGGAGCGTGGTAGTCGCCGGTGTAGCAGGCATTGCCAAGAAGAAGCGGATAACGACCATTCCAGTTGAAATTCTGGGGATCGTCGATGCTTTGATCAAATGTATTTCCCGTGGCGTGTCCGAAAAAAGTCATAAGCGAAATGCCTGTCTCTATCACCTCAGTCACTTCCTGCGATTCGTTGATTTGAATAGGCGCAGATGAATTTTTCAGATAGGTATACGTGTTACCTCCAAAACTCGAATCTTCAATCATCGCCTGATAATTTGAGAGATAAAAAGCGAAGTTTTGCTGTTCCGTGGTCGTGGTTCCTCCACCGAAATGCATCACGTTTTTCATCCATTCGGCGGGTGGCTGGCTTTCGAAAGTTTGAAGTTTGTTCAAATACCACGTTACTTCATCCAGATTTCGGGCGCTGATTCTACCAGTCCGGATAGCGGGCTGGAAAGTGGTGTTGAGCAGTCCGGCTGTAATGGAATTGTCGCTGGAAGGATACCCCAGTGAGGGTACGAGATTGTTTGCGAAATAGGTTGTGTTCTGACGGGCGCCCTGCACATTTCCCTCGCGTGCATCGCGAATACTCTTGCCAATCAACAGCAGATACTGCGGCGGCTGAGGCCAGTTTGACAACAAATAAGCGCTGAAATTCCGGAGGGAAAGTCCACTTTTGTCCACCCCGTATCCGAATTGATCATACAATTCTGCCACATCCACGAGCACCGTATTAAATCTTTGCTGGCGATATGAGGCATATGATTGGGCTGCCGCCAAAAGCGATTGGTGAGAAACAATGACGAAGGCATTCTGAATCTGGGTTTGTCCGAAATTGGTAAAAAAACCATTATTTGCCACTACTCTCAATCCGGAGATAGGTTTGATCGAGGCGTTGGTCACCAGAATACATTTAAACTCCGGATCGTTGAAGCTGTTGGGAACGAGTCCGGTCCACTTCCCGTCCACCAGGGTAAGTGGAATGCGTTGGGCCGGACTGCCATTGGTATAAATCACCGGATTATCACCAGTGAGATTTTCAAATCCAAATAGCGTTTTGTTATTTGATATATTCAATCTGTAATCAAAGTGAAACGTATTGGCTCCGGCCAAATCGAGCACGTGTGGATAGCGGATTCCCACTTTGGCGACGGCCTGATAATCGCTGGGCATCTCCAAACTGTTGTTTACCTCGTGGCGAATGGATGTGGTTTCATCTCCAACTGAGGCATTTGGAATATTGAATGTGAACCGGTTCACCTTGTATCCGAGAAAAAGATGATTGATGGCGAGGGTATTCGCCGTGCCGTATTTGATTTGCAGGTGGTGGTTGTTTCCACCCCCGGAAGCCGCGTTTGAGGTGCTGGCAGTTACACTGAATCCCTGAGCCGCCGGGGCGCCGCTTCCGCGGAAAATTCCTGTGGTCGGAACGAGCGATTGCAAAAATGCCGCTCCCTGGGGAATTCCGAATCGCGAACTCATCCAGCCTTCGCCTTCACTGTAACGCGGTGAGGATACGCCGTAAACATCGATATTGCCTTCGTAGTAATTGTTGCTGTAAACGATTTGGGAAGTTTTCCAGACAAAAGTTGCTGGGGTATAGGCGCCGAAATTTTGATCAGTTTCTGTAGTAATCCGGGCATTTCCCCCTTGGGTACCCCATGTGAGGTAGTAATTCAAGGTGTCGTTGTACAGACTGTATTGATCGTTTACCTGTGCATTTGCGGTAGGGTAGAGTGATGCTTCCCTGACCGCCGTATTTCGGTGACCCACAAATTCGATGAAATCGCCCACGTTGAAAATCCCATCTGATTCACCGGAAATGAAAATTGGAATTTCTTCCGCATTGGCAAACATTTGAAGGTAAGTGGGGTTGATTCCTGAGATCGGAATACCTGCATTGGCGAGGTCATTAAAGGTAATGCGATACACGCCGTCTTCGGCCACGGGAATTTTGTAGTAACGCTGGCTGTAGTTGATCCATTCATTGCCGAAAGGCTGAGCGAATGCAGCAGTACCCAAAAAAAAACAAAAAAGAGCAGGTAAAATTTTTCTCACGGGCTGTCGCGTTTGAATATCTGAAACCGAAGAGAGAATACGTTTGAGTACAAAGCGTCCGATTGATCTCCAATATCAGTGAGGGCGTAATCCAGATGGAAATTTCCGAGACGCAATCCAATTCCAATATTTGGTTGGACGGTGTATTCTTCTGTGTTTCGGAAAGTTTTAATTTTTTGGATGTTGCCTATTCCGGCGCGTAGGTATATCATGTTGATATAGCCGAATTCCACGCCCAGCAAAGGATCAAGGCTGATGGGATCACCGCTTACGAGGGTGTTTCGTCTTCCGTCGGTTGACATGACGGCATTTACTTCGCCGAGTACGGAAAGTCGGTTAAAATCTTTTTTATACGCAGCTCCGAAGACAAACCGGGGAAGAGTTATTTCCAATCCATTTTGCGGAAGCTCATTGCCGGTGGCCAGAAAAACCTGTTGGGTTTCTTCGTCGAGGGTGTAGTTCCAGGCGTTGTACGTGGTGGTGATGTCGCGGGCCATCAGGGCAAAACGCCAATTGTTCACCTGTTGAATCGCCGCGAGGTCGATACCGAATCCCCAACTTGTCGCAAAATCTCCGATGATGCGGTGAACCACTTTGGCGTTACCGCCCACGGATAATCCGGGGACTCTCAGCCGCTTGGCATAGGATACCAAAAATGCGTAATCCACGGCCGAAAACCGTGTTATCCGGTCGTAATTTAATTGCCCGTCTGCATCGATAAGTTGCGTGGTATTGGGAATATCGTCTACACCAAAGCGCACCATAGATATGGCGATGGTGGAAGTGGAATCAATGGGTTTTGCAATGGCGGCGTAATCGTATTGGGCTATTCCGGCAAAATACTCCGCGTGCATGGCGGCTATTTCCAGATCGGATTTCATGTCGGTGAGTCCGGCTGGGTTCCAGTATCCGGCAGTGGCATCCTGTACGCTGGCTACATTTGCACCCGACATACCAAGGGCCCGGGCACCTACGCCGATGTTGAGAAATTCATTGCTGTATTTGCGCGTTTGACCCTGGGCCAAAAGCGTGGATAGCGTAAGGGCCAGAACTGCGATACCGCGGGGAGCGCGGCAAAAGGAATTCAACATAGGACGAAATTAACCATCGATTCTGGTTTAAAACAATGAAAAGTAGAAAAAATTGCACAGGTAATAGTTAAATTCGTCGGCAATGAAAATCAAATCTCAGATTCCTAATCTTTTCACGCTTAGCAATTTAATTTGTGGGATGCTTGCTATATACGCCACAACGATCGATGCAGTTCCGCTGGCGGCGTATTTAATTTTGGTCGCAGCCTTATTCGATTTTGTAGATGGTTTGGCAGCCAGGGCCTTAAATGTCGCCGGGGAGTTGGGTAAACAACTCGATTCACTGGCAGACCTCGTAAGCTTTGGTGTGGCTCCAGCCTTCATCGCGCTCTCTATTCTTGGAAGTTTAGATATGGAAATCGCCTTCACTCCGGCATTTTTTTTGGCGTTTTCACCACTGATTATGGGAGTGTTTTCGGCTTACCGCCTGGCGAAATTCAACATCGATACCCGTCAGCAAGATCAGTTTATCGGATTGCCTACACCGGCCAACGCCCTGTTTTGGCTCAGTATGCCGCTTATTGCGATGAATCTTGTCCCGGGAAACTATCTGGATGATATTTATCTGGCCTTTCTGAGTTCATCCTGGGCAGTCATCATTGCAGCTGTGGTGCTTTCATTCTTATTAGTTGCTGAGCTTCCGCTCATTTCCCTAAAATTTAAAAATTTCAATTTCCGGGAAAACAAGTACCGCTTTATTCTACTCGGTGTCTCCTTGGTTCTGCTTTTGATATTTTGGGTGAAGGCTGTGCCGATAATATTAATTTTGTACATCCTTCTTTCGATCATCCAAACGCTAGCACAAAAAAAACATGGAATATAAAGCAGAGATTGACATCATGCCGCTCGATGCCTTGCTCGATCCGCAGGGAAAAGCGGTGACTTCGAGTATGAAAAATCTCGGACTCTCAGAAATCACCAATGTGCGCATTGGCAAGCATATCACGCTCATAGTGGAAGCACCTGACACCAAAGCCGCAGAAGATAAAGTTGAAGAAGCCTGCAAGCGGCTGCTTGTGAATCAGATCATGGAAAAGTTTTATTTTTCTGTGAAAGAGATGAAAACTGCTTAATGCACTTTTCGTCGCAGTTCGAAGTTTTTGCCCAGGTAAACCCTGCGTACGGTTTCGTCGGCTGCCAGTTCTTCCGCGGTACCGGATTTTAAAATTTTTCCTTCGAAAAGCAGGTATGCTCTGTCCGTAATGGATAATGTTTCCTGTACGTTGTGGTCGGTGATCAGGATGCCGATATTTTTGGTTTTCAGCTGGGCCACGATGGATTGAATGTCTTCCACCGCAATCGGATCGACCCCTGCGAATGGTTCGTCAAGCAGAATGAAATTAGGGTTGACAGCCAGGGAGCGCGCTATTTCTGTGCGTCGGCGTTCACCTCCACTGAGAAAATCCCCCCTGTTTTTGCGGACGTGCCCGAGACCAAATTCATCCAGAAGTTCCTCCACTTTATGGGCCTGCTCCTTTTTTGTGAGTTTGGTCATTTGCAACACCGCCCAAAGATTGTCTTCCACGCTCAGTTTGCGAAAAACGCTGGCTTCCTGAGGGAGATATCCCACGCCTTTTTGCGCCCTTTCGTACATTGCATCGGAAGTGATTTCCTGATCGTTCAAAAAGATTTTACCCGAATTTGGAATCACCAGACCCACAATCATATAGAACGTGGTCGTTTTACCTGCTCCATTGGGACCGAGAAGTCCAACTATTTCCCCCTGAGAAACTTCGACTGATACGCCGTTTACAACTGTGCGACTTTTGTACTTTTTATAAAGGTTTTCTGCGCGTAGAATCATCCTGCAAAGTTAAAACTGAATATCAAACCCAATGAGTATGCCAAGTTGCTTCACGTTTGGATTCTCCAGATACGTCAGTCGCCAGATCGCGTCCACCCTGAAAAACCGGAAAATGTTTTCCAACCCCACATAAGCTTCAGCGTAAGGTCGGTTGTCGAAACTAAATGTGCGTTCCGGGAGGATCATCAGATCCAAATGTTTTTCGTCAAACCCTCCATAGAGTCCATTTACACCAACCAGTTCCCGCCATTTCAATTTTTTGAAAAGGGGAATTTTGTTGAGGAAAAATCCTTCCAAATGGTATTCCACCCGGGCGGAGGCATAGCGATCGCTCACGAATTCGAAAAAGTTCATCGTGTTATAAGCGGCACTGTTGTAAAAGAAACTTTCGTTTCCAGAGTGAACGAATAGCAGGGGATAAGGCGCTTTTTCCCAGGTATTACCACCTTCCAACACATAGAATAAATTCCCGAAGGGACCGAGTGGAATCCGGTCGGAAACATTGATTGTCAGTTTCTGATATTGAAATTCGCTGTCGAAAACACCTTTCATTCCCATCGTAGCCCTTGCTTGTACAATGGGATATTTACTACCCAGACTGATGCGTTCAAATTCACCGCTCACAAATGTTTCGCGAAAAGCGAAACGGGTGCCAATGGATAACTCAGAGGTGACGATATCGTCAATTATTAAAGGAATATCCAATGGGTTGTCCTGTGGAACCCTGGCAAATTGCCAGTCTCCTCGGGCGGCCAGATTTTGACGTGAAAACTCCAGGCGAGTGGAAAAACCGGTAAACCATTCCCTTTCGGTAAAAAATCGAGCAGATTTATTGAAAATCAGACGGTCCTGCGGATTTCGTACAGTCAGGAACTGAATGAAATGGTCTCTTGGAAAGTAATTGGGTATTTGCCCGATCATTTCCATGTCTTCGGTATAGTAAGCACCTATTGTATGCCATTTTCTTTTGCTGAGAAAATACGAACCGCCTAGGCTGTACTTGAATTCCTTGTCCCGTAAACCGTAAGCTCCATAACCCTCCATCATGACTTTGGTGCTAAAATCATTGCTCGTGCGCAATCCAAATTTCGGACGCACACCCTCGACTGTATTGAAACTCAAAAAAGTGAAAACCGGCCCGATCTCCACAGGGCCTTGAATTACATACCCTTGAATAAGGAAATTGATGATATCGACATAGGTCATAAACATCCTGTTGTTCTTCAGGCTGTCTACCATATTGTATACGGATTGTTGTTTTTCTGTGAGGGTTTCGTGCCTTACTTCATTCCAGTATTGCTCAGATTTTTCATTTACCTGCGATTCGATAATCACCTGTTCGGGACCCGCATAAAATTCCGGATCCTTTGGTTGGTTGATTACAAAGTTTTTGTAGGACGTGTTTTTTTTGCCATAAAAACCGGTTTCTTTTTCGAACAGTGTAAAATCGGCCAGCAAATCCTCTTTCACAAGCATCCATACTTCACGTTCTACCTCTTCGTATTCATGATGCACTTTGAGTTCAGAAATGAAATTGATGTTGGCACTCTTGAGGATTTCCGCCGAAATTTCCTTGATGGCATAGGTTGTGTCGTTCACCCAGAAATGCCCCTGAAACACAAGCTCGTTTTCATTTTTAGGAATAAAATCCAATTTGTAACACCACTTGCTATCGATGTACGCGCTATCAACGAGGAAATATTTATAAAAAACGAGCCCATAACTTGAAATTGGGCTGATGAAATTTTTTCCGAAAATGCCGATGGAATTTTCATAGATGTTGACATCCTGGTACATCTGCCCGAGAAATTGTGATACGCTTTCGTTGTTGATCCCCGAAACGCGTGTGGCCCGAATGATTTCTTTCCGGCCTTTTGGTCTGCGCTGATAATAGAAATCGGAAAGGTTTTCGGTCATAAAAAAGGGTAGTGAGACCTTTTTATTCGTTGAATCCAGGTTTTCAAAAATAAAGTCAAACTGTTTGAACAGCTTTCGCTGTGTGAATTTCTCGCTGAGGTTGTTGAGGTCAAATTGCACCTTGTTGTAAATCTCGTACTGATAAGAATCGAGTTTTTCCCGGTTGTTCACCGGCTTGTTGGCTATGATGCTTCTTAAAATGACGTGAGCAGGATTTTCGGAATCTCTTGCGCTGATCACCACTTCTCCGAGGCTTACGGATCCTTCCTCCATATAGAAATCGATCACCTGGGTGACATCTTTTTTCACTTTTTTAGCCAGCGGTCTGTAACCCACAGAGGAGGCTTTCAAAGAGTCGGAAGCCAGATATGTTTCTATTCGATATTGACCATTTATATCGGTTGTTGTGCCCACTTTACTTCCTGTAAAACCCAGGTTCACAAAAGGCAGAGGCTCCCTGGACGCGGCATCATATACGCCTCCTGATACAATGGTTTTCTGCCCCATCGCGTCAGAAATGGATAAAAACACGATGAGAAAAGAGACCAGGATCTTGGGGAATCCGAAGTGTTTAATTGAGCATGAGCCCATAAAAAGTATTATTCAAAGCCTTTTCCGGCAGGTGAAGGTCGGATATTTTTGGGATAAAATGGAAGGAGATTTCTTACGTGTTTTTTGCATTTCTTACCACTACCCGGGCTATGTAAATGCTAATTTCGTACAAGACCATAAGTGGAATGGTGACCAAAATCTGGCTTGTGATATCCGGCGGGGTGATTATAGCCGAAAGGATTAATACGCCAACGATAGCGTGTTTTCGGTATTGACGAAGGAATGCCGGGGTGACCACTCCAATTTTTGCGAGAAAATAAACGACGATAGGCAATTGAAATACAATGCCACTTGCCAGGGTCGTGGTAGTGATGGTCGAAATAAATGAATCAAGCGTAATAATATTGTCAACCTGATCACTTACTGTGTATCCGCCCAAAAATTGGATGGACAACGGAGCTATTACAAAATAACCGAAACCAATACCGAGCAAAAACAGTAAGGATGTAAAGAAAACGACACCGCGGGCGGTATTTCGCTCCTTTTCGTGCAGCCCTGGTTGAACAAACGACCAGATTTGATAAAATACATAAGGAAATGAAACCACAAGACCCGCGATGATGGAAACAATGAGGTGACTTGAAAACTGTCCGCTCATCGAGATGTTTTGCAACTCAAATGATGAAGTCAGACAAAGCCCGTCACCCATACCAGCTAAACGGGAAAATGCACAGAAAAATCTATAGGTAATGAATGAAGTGTCTTTTGGGGCGAGAATAATTTCGTCAAAAACGAATCCTTTAAAGATGAATGCTACAATGGCACAGACCAAAATAGCGATCACCGCTTTTATAATTTTCCACCTCAATTCTTCAAGGTGTTGCAGAAATGACATTTGGTCGGAACCTTCCATTTAAAAACTCACATCATGATAGAGAGTGCAAAACTAATACAATTCACAGGTCGGGAATTCGTTTCATCACAAAGCATTTTTCTTTACCTTTCGTACTTCCGGGTGGAAGCAACAACCTTTCACAAAATCGCCGGAATAAATGTTGCAGGTATCACTTTAAGTATTATCTTAATCCTGTGAATCTCAAGTTAACCCATCCTTGATCTATCATAGAGTAGAAATGAAGAATAATAAGATTTGATGAAAATATGATCACCGATACAATCTCGCCGAAAGAGGCGCTCTCAAAGTTTTTCGGATTCTCCAGGTTTAAAGGAGAACAGGAATTAATAATCGAAAGCATATTAAACGGCCATCACACCTTTGTGATTATGCCAACAGGAGGAGGGAAATCCCTCTGCTATCAATTGCCTGCTTTGATGAAAAGCGGCACGGCCATCGTCGTATCACCACTTATCGCCCTGATGAAAAATCAGGTGGATGCCATTCGTGCGGTCAGTGAGCAGGAAGGTGTGGCCCATTTTTTAAACTCTTCCCTGAATAAGGCAGATATCAGCCGTGTGAAAGAGGATATTACCTCCGGAGTGACCAAACTTCTTTACATGGCACCCGAAAGCCTTACCAAACAGGAATATGTCGATTTTCTCCGGGAGTCGGATATTTCATTCTTTGCCATCGATGAGGCGCATTGTATCTCCGAATGGGGTCACGATTTCCGTCCGGAATACCGACGACTTCGCGCAATCATTGAAGAAATTGCAGAGGCCCCGGTTATTGCACTTACCGCGACAGCCACCGATAAAGTGCAGCAGGATATTCAGAAAAACCTGCACATGCTCGATGCGAATGTTTTTAAAGCTTCTTTCAACAGACCCAATCTCTATTATGAGATGAGACCCAAGAAAGATGTCATCCGGGAAATCATCAAATTTGTCAAATCCAAACCGGGTAAATCAGGCATCGTATATTGCCTCAGCAGAAAAAAAGTCGAGGAAGTAGCCGAAGCACTGCGTGTGAACGGAATCCGTGCACTCGCCTATCATGCAGGTATGGATGCACCCATGCGCGCCGGAAATCAGGATGCATTCCTCAACGAAGATGTAGATGTGATCGTGGCTACCATCGCTTTTGGAATGGGGATTGACAAACCAGATGTTCGTTTTGTCATTCACCATGATATCCCGAAGAGTATCGAAAGTTATTATCAGGAGACAGGTCGTGCAGGTCGCGATGGAGGAGATGGATTTTGCCTGGCTTTCTATAGCTACAAAGACATCGAAAAACTCGAAAAATTCCTTCAGGGCAAGCACGTTTCCGAAATGGAAATTGGTCGTCAGCTTTTGCAGGAGATAGTATCCTATGCTGAGACAAGTGTTTGCCGAAGGAAATTTATTCTCCATTATTTCGGAGAAACTTTTGACAGCGACCTCTGTCTGGAAATGTGCGACAACTGCAAATTCCCCAAAGAACAGATAGAAGGACAGGAACAAATGTCTACCCTTTTGGAGACGATCAAAGCCACCAAGGAAAGACACAAAGCAAAATATATTCTGCAAATCCTTACCGGAACGGAGAGTACCGAAGTTAAAACCTACAAAGATGAAACCCTGGGCGTATTCGGAGCGGGAAGAGAATATGAAGATAAATTTTGGAATGGTGTTATCCGTCAGGCCACGTTGTTGGGATTGATTCAAAAGGAAATTGAAACCTATGGCACCCTGAAAATCACATCCGAGGGAAAAAAGTTTATCAAAAAACCCTGGAGTGTAAAGCTGATTAAAGAACATGATTATACCGATGTGGATGATGTAAATGATATGTCTTCGCGCGATATGGCCAAAGGTGCTGCTGATGAAAATCTTTACCGCATGCTTGAGAGCTTGCGGAAAAAGATCAGCGATAAGGAAAAACTTCCGGGTTATGTCATATTCCAGGATCCATCCTTACAGGAAATGGCCATCCAATATCCTATCACTGAGGAAGAGTTAACGCATATCGTTGGAGTTGGTCCCGGAAAAGCGAAAAAATTTGGTGATCCGTTTCTCAAACTGATCAAACAGTATGTGGACGATAATGAGATCGAGCGACCTCAGGATTTCGTGGTCAAATCGGTGGTCAATAAATCCGGTCTGAAGGTTCATATCATTCAGAACATTGATCGAAAAGTTCCGCTTGACGACATCGCCAAAGCCAAGGGTAAAGACCTTGAGGAAATCATCTCCGAAATTGAAGCAATCGTTGGGTCGGGAACCCGTGTCAGAATCGATTATTACATCAACGATATGCTCGATGAAGATGAGCAAACCGATATTTACGACTACTTTATGGAAGCTCAGTCAGATGATATAGCGGAGGCTTACGAAGAATTCGAAGGTGATTTTACCGAAGAACAGTTACGCCTGATGCGCATCAAGTTCATGAGCGAAGTCGCTAATTAGAGTCTGTCCATAAAGTCCAATATCATGCCTTCGGCTTGATCTTCGTTCTGCGTTGCATTTCTTTTGTAAACAGTCATCTCGTCATGACATGACGAGACTCCTTGTTTTACGCCCTTCGGTTCTGAGGTCGCTTCGTGTATTCGCTCCTGCTAAGTTAATTGGTATTCGTGAAGCCCTACGGGGGTGCTCACTCCCACCGGTATAACAGAGCCCCTGGGATTTCCTCTCAAATAGTGACTTGTTCTTCTTATGCTTTGGGTAATCCTACGCGCGCAAGAATTTCGTTTGCCTTTTTGAGTTTTTTTGGGAAAAGAACTTTGCCCCTATACTTTTCGAGTTCAGCATTGATCTCTACAATCGGTGTTTTATTCTTATTCAGGTTTTTTAAATCCATATGACAAAAATAGCTATTTCCGTTTGACTAAAAATGCTTCGTAATCTTCTCCGATAAGAAATTCTTCCCATTTTTAGCTCACAGATACCACCGATCGCACAGATAAAACACAGACAAAAAGTGCCAGGTAATGAAATGCTTTCCAGTGAATAACTGCCACTCATGTCATCCGCTCCTCTAATTCATCTTTCCACAATACAAATCCTTTCCGATCATCAGAATAGTCATGAAGAATCCGACTGAAATGCTTCGGTTCTGTTTCCAGAAATGCCTGCCTGCCCTTGTCTTTGATCACATGCAAATGTTTCTCAACGACCTTTAGATTTTCGGGGAGATTTGCTTTGACATTATCGATATGCCAAACATAAGTAGCCTCTTCTCTGTCCAGTGTCTCCATTACCAGGTGGAAATGCTCAATACCAGTGAGTAGGAATATAAAAGAAAACGGATGAAGCACAAACCGGATTTTCATCGTTGCGCGGGCATGTCTTTCAGCCAGATTGAAATTTCCCATAAACTGGCTATGCTCAAATAAATTGTATTGGAAACACTTTCAATTTTATTCTGAATATCGTTTCCGTTTTTTTTATCGCCCAC
>JBGTLS010000479.1:0-9336 GCA_041744015.1 Cryomorpha sp.
ACGGCCCGAAGCCAGTTGCTTCGGTGTATATAATGTTTCGCGAGGTACTCGGAAGAAGGTGTCGACATTGAAAACCGTGAAACTTGAAATTGGATCAAATGTAACAACAAACTGAGTCATTTTCAGGTCTTCGGTGATTGACAATTAGTCAAATCTCTGAGCACGGCTTGTACACGCTTTCACGCAGAATACCAGGCTACATACGCACCTCAATAACGCACTTTCAACGCGATATCACCCAATTCACGTATTTCTTCCTGATTGGTAAAAACCACGCGTCCTTTTCGCGACATCACTTCCCATGCGAGATCGTCCGCAAGGTCGACATCATTGTCACCCGCTTCAGATTCATTCACCAATTCGATGTTATCGCTTTCATTATATCGCGCGAATTGGCTGAAGTCATTGTGGGTGATCAGTAACTCACCCCTACCTTCAATGCTCGCTTTGTAAATTTCCTTCAAATCTGTAATGACTTTCCCCTGCCCCACTGCTTCCTGCATTTCTTCAATGGCCTCGGTCCGGCTGTTTTTCTGATTCGCCTCCATTACTTCCCAGGCATCGGCAGCCAGTGTATGCGGTCGTATGTCATTATAGTTCACAGAACAATGTCCGGCGTAGATATCAGACCGGTCGGCCACTTCCTGCAATTTGGTATAATTGTCTTCCGTGCTCACCACCACACATTTCAATAGCTCTTCATTATACACCTTTACAAGCGCTTTGTCGACCTTATTGAGATACTCTTTGAGCATGCTATCCACCAACTTCGCTTTGCTCATATCTGCATGAGATTCCAGTATGTGCTTGTTTTCACCAAAAGGAAAATCTTCGTTTTTGATTTCTTCTACAATGCTGTCATTGGAGGCCCGGTAAAGCGGGCACCCCGATTGTGATATGAGAAGTATCAGATAATCGGCTGATCGGGTCATTGATTTTATAAGGGGTTTCACCACGAAAGATTCGCGAACAAAAGCCACATTTTTTTTGGTTTCCCAGCCGAGTTTGATGATTTCTTTTGTGTTTTCTGAAACGAATATGTGCATACTATCCGCATTGTAATTCATATCCAACTCGTCGGGAATGGCATTCAGCTTTTCAACCAGCGAGGTCGTTTCTCTTTTCCCGTGTTTTTCTATCAAACTCTGTTCGGCTTCCCGAATCAAATTCTTCAGCACAATACTGTCCTGATCGTTGTCAGGAAATGTGCGGTGGGTATTAAACGACAGCGTAACACAAGGCTCATCATTAACAGCAGCCAATTTATCTAATGTATCAATCATGTTCATAATAGTTTCAATTTGCCTAAAAGTAGATAAAATAAATCGGGTTGGCTTTTTGGTCTTTTGATTTTCAGATAATTTCGCATTCGTTTTTAATTATTATTATTTGATCGAATACTGTTAAATTTGCGATCGGGG
Organism: Cryomorpha sp.; assembly: GCA_041744015.1. Taxonomy (GTDB): domain Bacteria; phylum Bacteroidota; class Bacteroidia; order Flavobacteriales_D; family Cryomorphaceae; genus JBBQZU01. The sequence continues at coordinate 1,422 of JBGTLS010000479.1, forward strand.
TATCAAAATGTATAAATCTTCATTTCAACACCAATGGTCAATAAGAAAACCACCCAGGAAGAAGCTGAAAATCTTTTTCAAATTCTAAAAAGACGATTCGATAAAAACCAATTTGGGTTGTGGACTCCTGACAGATGGAAATCCGTGCAGAAAAACCTCGAATCAAACCCCCAAAAACTTTGGTCGCTCGAACAAATGGAAGAGTCTGGAGGTGAGCCAGACCTTTTGCAATTTGACAAAAAAAAGAACGAATTTATTTTTTTCGATTGCGCGTCGGAGAGCCCAAAAGGAAGAAGAAGTGTGTGTTATGACTCCGACGCTTTGGAGTCGAGAAAAGAAAACAAACCGAAAAACAGCGCTCTGGGAATTGCTGCGGAAATGGGCATTGAATTGTTGTCAGAAGACCAATACCGGGAATTGCAAAAGTTCGGAAAATTCGACGCGAAAACGTCCAGTTGGATTCAAACTCCAACAGATATTCGGGAGCGCGGTGGAGCTATCTTTGGTGACTGGCGTTACGGACAAGTTTTTATTTACCACAACGGAGCGGAATCGTATTACGCAGCCAGAGGTTTCCGGGGATTGCTGCGGGTATAAATCCGATATTCGACTTACCACACCTGCTCACCTTATTCCTTACGCCTTACGCCTTATTCCTTACACCTTATTCCTGACACAACTTACGCCTTTTCACTTACGCCTTACGCCTTTCAACTTACGCCTTACCTCATGCCTGACTACAAAGATTTTTTTGATGAAATTCCTTCCAGACGCGGCACCAATTCGATCAAGTGGGATATGAATACCAACGATCAACTCCTGCCCATGTGGGTGGCTGATATGGATTTCAAAACCGCACCGGCCATCGTGCGTGCCATCGAAGAACGGGTGGCGCATGGTGTCTACGGTTATACCCTCGTTTCGGATGCTTTTTATGAAGCCATCGTTGACTGGTGGTCCAAAAGGCATCAACTAAAGCTGGACAGGTCATGGATTCTTCCCGTCGGTGGAATTCTTCCCGCGCTCTCAGCCATCATCCGCGCGCTCACCACTCCCGGCGATCAGGTATTATTGCTCACCCCGGTGTACGATCATTTCTTCTCAACCATCGGCGGATGTGAGCGAAAAGTGATTTCCAGTCCGCTGAATTACGATGCAGGCAGGTATACCATCGATTTTGAAGATTTCGAAAAGAAAGCAGCACAACCATCAACACGGATGGTTTTCCTCAGCAATCCGCACAACCCGACAGGCCGGGTATGGACCCGCCTCGAACTCAGCAGCCTTGTCAGCATCTGTGTAAAACACCAGGTATACGTGGTGAGTGATGAAATCCACGCAGACCTCGTATATGCCCCATTCAAACATTGCCCGGTTGCTTCCCTGGACCCATCTTTTGCCCGGTATATCATCACCTGTTGTTCGCCCAGCAAGTCTTTCAATCTTGCAGGAATTCAGGTTGGATATATCTTTTCCGAAAATGAGGAATTTCGCCTCGCGGTAGACAAAATATTTCTGCGGCAGGACACTGTACTTTTGAATGTCTTCGCAGTCCCTGCCCTCATTGCCGCTTACTGGGAAAGTGGACCCTGGCTGGAATCTCTGAAAAATTATATCTATAACAACTACCTTTTTTTAAAAGATTATATCACCTTACACTTGCCCTCTATCCACGTCACCCCGATGGAGGCCACCTACCTTGTATGGCTCGATATCCGTGCCCTGAACATGCCCTGCGGGGAGCTTTCGCAAAAACTTCTGGAGGAACAAAATCTCTGGCTCAATCCCGGCACCATGTACGGCGAATCGGGTGAGGGTTTTTTGCGGATGAACATCGGGTGCCCCCGGGGGCTGCTGGAAGATGGACTTGAGCGGTTGAATCAATTCTTCCGAAGAAATGATTAACATTTTGTTATCGTTCCCCTTTTCTGGAAACTGAATTTATAAAGCTCCCACTATTCAATTTTTCGGGCTGCCTTTTCGGCAAATAGAATTTCATACCTTTGCGCCGATTTTAAAAAAACAATTCAGACATGGCTGGCAAGAGAACTTTTACAATGATTAAACCCGATGGTGTGGAGGCCAATAACGTAGGCCACATCCTGGCGATGATCACCGAAGCAGGATTTACCATCAAGGCAATGAAATTTACAAGGCTCACCGAAAGTGAGGCGAAAACTTTTTATGAAGTTCATAAAGAGCGACCATTTTACGGCGAACTCGTGGAGTACATGACTTCAGGACCGATTGTGGCTGCGATTTTGGAAAAAGACAATGCGGTGGAAGATTTCCGCGACCTCATTGGTGCTACAGATCCAGCCAATGCTGCGGAAGGCACCATTCGCAAAAAATACGCAGAATCAAAGGCGAAAAACGCTGTACACGGTTCTGACAGTGATGAAAATGCTGGAATCGAGAGCGCATTTCATTTTTCCGGAAGGGAGATAGTGGGTTAATACATCCCGCGTTGAACAAGGAAACCACCTCCAGGGGTGGTTTTTTTTTGGCATAAGTCGCCGCAAACAGGAAATACTGAAAAAAAACACTTAATTTGAAAAAAAATTGAGCAAGGGAAATGGACAAAGCCACTCAGACTATGATTGAAAACCTGCACAAAAACACGGGTAAGACGCTGGCAGAATGGATCAATTTAGTGAACAAGGAAAATATCCCGAAACACAGAGAAATCATCCAATTCTTAAAAGCCAGCCACGGACTTACACACGGATTTGCCAATTTGATCGCCCATAAGTCCAGGGGCTCGGACGCAGGTTCTGCAGAGAATCAGGACGACTTGATAACCAAACAATATGAGGGAAAGGAACACCTGAAATCATTTTATGACAAATTAATGGCTGAAATATCAAAGTTTGGCGGGGATGTGGAAATCGCCCCAAAAAATTCATATGTAAGCCTGAGACGAAAAAAACAATTTGCCACATTAAATCCAGCGACAAAAACACGTTTTGAAATTGGCATCAACCTCAAGGGACAGGAGCCGAAAGGCAAATTGGAACCCGAAAAACCCAATGCCATGTGCTCCCACAAAATTAATCTGACGCATCTATCCGATATAGATACGGAAGTGATTGACTGGATAAAAACAGCATACGGAAATGCAGGATAAAGAATTACTGGTTAATACATCTAAATTTTGAATGATCAGCTGACCCACCCGCCCATGGAATACAACAACCTCAAACAAAAAACAAATTGGCTATCTGTAGCCGTTTATTATTCCATTGCCTGTTTGATTTCCTGGCCTTTCTTCTGGTGGCGGGATATAGAAAGCGAAAGTTGGGCGCTTTGGAAAGTACCGGGATTTGTAAAAACGGCTTCGTACATGTGGGGCCCGGGGATTGCCGCGATCATTTGCTTTTACCTTTTCAGAAAAACACATAAGCGTACGATTGGATTTTTCGGCACCTCTACGCTGAAAAGTCTTTTATTCTGGTTCGTTCCCATCATAGCCCTTTCGGTGACTGCAATTCGGGGTGCAGAAGCTTTTGCTTTGCCCGTCATAGGTTTTATGATCATTCTGGGCGAAGAATTGGGGTGGCGGGGATTTCTTCAGGATGCGCTAAACAATATAAGTCCCATCAAACGGGCTGTAATTATCGGGGTGATGTGGGAGCTCTGGCACTTTACGAACCGGATGAGCGATGGACTTCAAATTTCTACTTTTATCAGAGTCGGAATTTTTATAATTGCCACTTCAATCATTTCTTATAGTCTTATAAAACTCACAGACAGAACAAAATCTCTGGTCATTGCAGTGACCGTGCATAGTTGGATAAACATATTATTTCAATATAGTTCAACGACCACCTTTGTCATTTTTGGCCTTTCATTGCCATTTTGGACATATTTGATATGGACATGGGACAAGCCATTCCTGGCCCGAAATCAAAAACATCCATCTGTTGATAACAGTGATGTGGCTTGACCTAGTCGCTATTGACCAGATATTTTATAATAGAGAGCCTTTCCCCAAATATTCTTTGGAATAAATAAAGAGGAGAAATTTACAAACGGGCACGAGATACTGACGACAATGCCAAAATAAATTATCACATGTCTATTGAATGATCTCAAAACGCATATGTTAATGTTGTTGAGTTTTAATTTCAAATCGATAAAAAATTCAACCAGATGAAATCCAAAAGTTTTACACCCTTCCCAATTCTGAACACAAAAAGGCTAACCCTGCGACAATTATCCACTGATGATGATCAAAATATTCTGGAACTTCGCTCTGACCCGGAAATAAATAAATATCTCGACAGACAGGAAAGTAAGACCACCGCTCCACTTTATCACCGCGTGAATGACAACACGACAAGGAATGACTCGGTTTATTGGGCGATCACCCTGACCAGCTCCGGAAAATTTGTTGGGACAATTTGCCTTTTCAACTTTTCAGATGAGAAATATCAGTGCGAAACAGGATATGAGCTTTTGATAAATTTCCAGAGACAAGGAATCATGAAAGAAGCGATGGACAAAGTTATTGACTATGTCTTTCAGGCATTGGGCTTTCATCAAATGGAGGCATTCACCCATAAGAACAATCGGAATTCCACAAAACTTCTGACAAAATTCGACTTTAAAAAAACAGGTAGTGACGAAGAAAATCCCGACTTTCATATTTTTTCTCTGATTGACAAATCATCAGTCAAAAACATTCGACGCAAAGCCTGAAGACAGGATTTGCTTTAACTATACATGCAACGAAATAAGATCAACTTCGCGTTAAAGCCTTCACAAGTGATAAATTGTTATCAAATATTCTGGCAATTATGAATCTATTTTTTCCAATTTTGACCATCCTCATTTTCGCATGTGCAGACACCTATTCGCAGTCAATAAAAAAGATCACAATAGACGAGAATGATTTTTTCAGCGGTCATTACCTGATTGTAGAACCGGAAAGTATTGACTCAATTTCAGGAGTATTGGTTCTCCTGGCTGGCTTTGGCCAAATACCGGAAGATACGCCTTCCGAAACCAAACTACACCACATTGCATTTGAGAATAATATCCTGACCATATTCTATGCCGCAGGAAATAAATTATATGCCGATTCAATTACGCAATTAAAGCTCACCAGGGTACTCGAAGATGTATTGAAGCGATACAAAGTAAAGTCCAACACCTTTATTTTGGGCGGATTCTCCGCGGGTGGAATGATCGCCATGCGGTATGTCGAACTTTGTAATGAGTTTCCGGACAGGTTCCCTGTTCAACCCCAGGGAATATTTACAGTCGACTCCCCTATTGACATTTTTTCAATTTATGAGCAATTAGAAAAATCAGCAAAAAACAACTATTCTGACATAGCAGTCGAAGAAGCTGTAAGAGCCATGGGATATATCAAAAATGATTATGGTGTTCCGCGGGAAAATATTTCAACCTATGTGAACCTTACCGCTTTTAGTATGAACAAAGATTATGGACAGAATGAACTATTCTTGAAAAACACGGCTGTCAGAACTTATCACGACGTAGATATCGCCTGGAGGATTATCAACCGCAATCAGACTGTTCACGGATCAAATTATGAAGTGACCGCAGAACTCATCAACCGACTCGTTTTAATGGGCAATGACCGGGCAGAATTCATGCAGTCTTTTGAGACAGGATATCGATCAAACGGTCAACGGCACCCGCATTCCTGGTCAATTGTAGATGAAGTGGAATGTATTCAATGGATGAGGGAGCTGATAAAATAAAATGTTATTGCAAAAATCAGTAAATGAGAACGATATAACAAAACGAAGCCATAGTTTCCTTTTTTAAAGAAATGTACGAAGAAGTTTATACCTTTCACTGCATTATGTCCTTTCGCAATTTTCAGGAAAGCAATAACTTTTGATTAACTTTCTCAAAATGACCGATAAAAACAAACTGATAGACGAACTTATCGCGCACAATGATGAGTTGGAAAACTATTTTCGCAATACTATCATACCACAATTGTATGTCGATGGCGAATTAATAGTCCGGAAATTTACGCCTCCGGCCATGACTCAGTTTAGTCTGACGAAAAGTGATGTGGGAAGACATGTAGGTGACTTGAAAGACAACCTGCGTTTTCCCAGCATCGAAGAAAACATCCAGCAGGTGATCGACAGCAACGAAATTCTCGAAAAGAAATTCAAACCACCGACCTTCGCTGGTTCCAGATGAATATCATTCCCTATTTGAAGATGCGGAAAAAAATGACGGATGGGGTCATTATCACTTTCGTGCAAATTACTGCGCGTATACGAGACCTGAAATCCCAGGAAAAATCAATTGCGGAACACGCCATTTTGCTGGACACCATATCACACGATCTGAAAAATCCCCTTACGAGTCTGGTGGTGTCCATGGAACTGTTTTTGAGCACGTCTCCAGACGATAAAAAGAATTTCATCATGCTGCATAAAGCAGCATCCACCTGATCTCCCCTATTCTCATGCACAAACCTCGCTCAATGACGTCTCGCAAAACTTGAATCGGGCACTGTCATGCTGGCCCAAGTTATTATCTTCACCTCCAAAGATTACATTTCAGCGCTTATACCGCCGATATGGGTATGTGCGCTATTATTTCGCGTATATAAACAAGTTATAGCACATACTGAAGGACAACCACACCGCTAAAAGACCATTGATCAAATTTTATAATTAGTAACTTTTAAGTTACATTTGCATTAATGGATCAAAAGGTAAGAACGGTCATCTCCTATGGACATTACTTTGAAGAATTTTTGCTTGCTCAACCTCAGAAAGTGCAGGACAAAATATTCAAGGTAGTTGAGATTATAGAAACATACGAGCGCATTCCAACAACCTACTTAAAAGCAATATCAGGAAGTGATGGATTGTTCGAAGTCCGGATCAAGTTAGGATCCAGCATTTGGAGAGTCTTTTGCTTTTTCGACAAAGGCAAATTGGTTATTTTATTGAACGGTTTTACCAAGAAAAAACAAAAAACACCTAAAAAAGAGATTGATAAAGCCACAAGATTAATGACAGAATATTATGAAAACAAAAAAGAGTAAAGCGGAAATAAAAACCTGGTCTGAAATAAAGGACAATGTTTATGGCAAGAGCGGTACCAAGCGCAGAGACACTCTGGAAAGAGACTTTGAATCTTTAAAAATTGGACTATTGTTACGAGAAGCCAGAGAACAAAAAAAATTAACACAAGAACAACTTGGCGAATTAGTAGATAAAAAGCGAACTTACATCTCGAGAGTGGAAAATGACGGAAGCAATATGACGTTAAAAACATTGTTTGACATCGTTGAAAAGGGACTTGGCGGGAAAGTTAGAATATCCATCGAACTATAGAGTACGTGCTATAACGGCGCTATAACTTATCGCGCGATTTTCCTACAATCGAAAAATGATCTTCGGATCAAGATTATCCTGGAATGAAAGATTTACCTTTGAAATCCGCCACTGCGCCAAGGGCCAAAACGTTGCAAACAATATGAGAAAAAACCGCAGACCAATGAAAATAAGTGTTTTAATTGGACTTCTTTTTTACTCAACTTTATTTGCGTGCGGAAACAAAAATGATGACCGATTTATTTTCTTTCTTCATAACATATTTTTAGAGGTACACGAACTGAATGAATTACATCCGGAATTCGGGCGAACTGAATACAACGAAATTATTGCTGAATTTGAAAAAAGCGGTTTAAGTGTTGTTAGCGAAAAAAGAAACGGAAATGTTAACGCAAGAGAATACGCTATCGGAATTGTGAACCAAATTGACAGTTTAATTAGAGTCTGTCAATACACTTCAACTTGTTGATAAATAAATGATTGAATGTCATTCGCTTGAATTCTCTTTTGTATTTTCATACAATGAAGACACCCTTATTTGAAACTTGGCGATTAAAATTTGAGCGACCTGATTG
>JBGTLS010000480.1:0-2916 GCA_041744015.1 Cryomorpha sp.
TACCGTAGTATTGTTTTCTGTGGCCACGATATCGAAACTCGTATAGGGTGTAGGGGTATAATTTCCATTTGGCCAGATATTTTGCAAGGGAACATAAAATTCAGTCCCCAATCCATTGAGGCCTTTCAATGCCCATATATCTGGATTGTTGCCCGGACTAACTTCATAAACTGCCGTGATGTCGGCCGTGGATGAAACCTTCAGACCCGTATTTAATACCGTATTTACCGGCCGGGTCTCCAATAGATTCACAAAAGGAGACAAGGTTACTGTCTGAGCCTGATTGGCTGGAATGTTTACAACAATAGGTACACCACCGTTAAATCCCGCAACATTGGCGGGCATGGATATGGTGACTTGTGCTGCGGTAGCGCCGGCGGCTAACCGGAGATAAATTGGTACACTGGTGGCATGGCCCTCAGTGACTTCCGGGGGTGCGAGCCAAAATTCGGTGCTGGTCTGGGCACGGCTATTTTCTGCGCAAAGGATAAAAGTCGCGAGGAAAAGGGTGATCAGAAAATGAACGGTGAAGCCTTGACGGAAAGTCAGTTTAGGGGGCATGGATTTCATTTTTTAAGCAACAATGATTAGGCAGTGAAAATGTAGTTTGTTAACAGGGCAGTCAAATTTGACTTTCTCCTTATTTTTTACTACGGGAATGTTGATAAGTGGTTTCACTGAAAAACCAAGGGGAGCGCCATGGTGGCGGGTTTTACCACCAATCTTCTGACATGCAACCGATTCGTGAAGGTGTTAAAATTGCTTTTTTAACATAAAAAGCTTAATGGGTGCGGGTGAAATCTTCCGGAACCAGCAAAATCAGGCTTCCTCTATCTTTCCATTCAGACTGGAAAGAAAAATCATCCGAGTTCACGATTTTTATCGTGTAGATTTTCAAATCTTTTTGCGCTTTTTGCAAATACCAGAATATGCCTCCAAAATCTGACGAATGATAATCGCCATTGAAGTGAAGAAAAATTGTTTCGGGTTTCAGGTTGCTCAAAATGCGCGACGCCATGGTGGCGTCCTTGATGGCCTGGGCTTTGACAAAATTTTCGGGAATGAAGTTTTGACCCATTCCGCCACCGTGCATCATTTCCATCATTTCAGGGTAACCAGGTGTATCCATAGAAAATGTAATGGGTAGGGAGGAAAGTAACAACAATGCCTGGGGTGATAAATGTGATAGGGTGTCGAGACCCTGCTGCGAAACCAGAGAGGCATAACGTCGGGGCACGTTGGTGCCGATAAAAGGATAACCCTTGTCCCGCGCAAACTGAAGCAGGGGTTTGTAATCGGTGGCATAATTGGGCCATAACTTGACCTCGGCTTCAAATCGCTTGTCGTTGACCAATCCCGTGATGTATTCATCGAGGAGCAATTGATTGTCTGTCTCAAAAAATTCTCCACCCATCACCAGCGGTTTTTTCGCGCTGAGGGCCTGTGCTGTTTTGAGCTGGAGCCAATGAATCATCGCATGGTCGTGGTGTTCCCCAAACAGTACCACGTCGTTTTCCACCATCAAATCAATCGCCGCACCGAAGCTGATTTTTTCCCCGGAAGAGGTAAAAAACTGATAGGCCTGCAAGTCGCCGGATTCAACCTGAGCCCTGGATGAAAAACCAAACAAAAGGCTGCAAAGTGCAAATATGGAGATCAGGATTTTCATGAATTGCGTGTTTGAGACAACGATTTTACGATAATTTTATATGATTCGACCCTTTTGTGCAGGTCTGGATTGTATTTTTGGCCGGATGATGCGAATTTTGGTAAATGGCTCCCGCAGCCAATTGGGCAAAGCACTTTTGCGAAAACAGCGCGATTTTGAATGGACTTTCACAGGCCGGGAAGACCTGGACATGGAGCGTATATCGGAGATCAAAGGAATACTCGCAGGTCGTGAATTCGACGTTTTCATCAACGCTGCAGCCTATACTGCAGTGGATGCCGCCGAATCAGAACAGGATCAGGCGCGAAATATCAATGCTCTGGCCCTCCAGCCGATTGCGGAGGTTTGTAGCCAAAAGAAGGCCCTGCTCATTCAACTCTCCACGGATTATGTTTTTGGTGATACAGCGCCTATTCCCTTGAGTGAAGATCTTCCCACTGATCCGCAGGGGGTGTATGCCCGAACCAAGTGCGAAGGAGAAGAAATTGTCAAAGCCACCTGCCCGGAGCACCTGATTATCCGGACTTCCTGGCTTTACGGCCCCGACGGTGTCAATTTCATTAAAACCATTCTCAAATTATCGGAAACTAAAAATGCACTGAACGTGGTGTTTGACCAAACCGGAAATCCCACCCTGGTCGACCATTTGGCGGAAGCCATCATCCAAATTATCACGGTATACAACGCACAACGGGAAAATTTTCCATTTGGCACTTACCATTACAGCAATGAGGGCGTGGGTACCTGGTACGATTTTGCCCATGCGGTTTTTGCGCTTTCGAAAAAAAATATGCACCTTACCCCTGTGCGTTCAGAGGTATTTGGGGCGAAGGCCAAAAGACCGGCATACAGCGTTCTGGACAAACAAAAAATTAAAGATACTTTTGGATTGGAGATTATCCACTGGCGCGACGCTCTGGCCGAATGCCTGCATGCAATGAAAGAACAAAATGACTAAATCATTACTGGTTACCGGAGGTGCCGGATTTATCGGATCCAATTATATCGAAATGAGACTCGGTCAATCCACCGATCTCCATATCGTTAACCTCGACCTTATGACCTATGCGGGAAGTGCCGACAACATGTTTGCTTTCCAAAATTCACCGAATTACACTTTCGTAAAAGGTGATATCTGCGATCGGGCGCTCGTGGAGTCACTTTTCGAAAAGTACGGTTTCTCTGGGGTCATCCATTTTGCGGCAGAATCGCATGTGGACAACAGCATTCTCGGCCCCGAAACTTTT
>JBGTLS010000481.1:0-2552 GCA_041744015.1 Cryomorpha sp.
CCTATTTTGCCCGCAATATAGTCGCGTACAGATCAAGCCTTGGAGGATATAACAATGTAGCGCAGCTGATGGAATTGCGGAATATGTCGTACGAAACAATTGACAGGATAGCTGACAAAATATCAATCGATCGTTCCCGGATTAAAAAAATAAAGGTGAACAATGCCACGGCGCAGGAACTGGCATCGCATCCATACATAAGTTTCGATCTGGCCAGCCGGCTGGTATTGAGGCGAGAAGCTTCGGGTTCATTTGTTAATATGCAGGCCGCAAAGGATTCAGGCTTGTTAGATGATGAATTAAGCCTTAAACTTGCAGATTATCTCGATTTTGAATAATGGATCTACGCGACGAACTACGGAAAGCGATAAGGAATATACCGGATTTTCCTACAAAGGGGATACAATTTAAGGATATCACCCCGATACTCGAATCGCCTGTATTGACAAGGGGCCTGATCAATGAATTCGTAAAACTGTACGAAGGCGTTAAAATCGATGAAATAGCGGGAGTGGAGAGCCGGGGTTTTCTTTTTGGGGTGCCACTGGCAATGGAATTGAATGTGCCTTTCATTATGGTGCGTAAGAAAGGAAAATTGCCCGGCGAAACAGTTTCCTATAAATACGTGTTAGAATATGGCTCCGCCGAGATCGAAATTCATAAAGGCGTCATTACAACTGGTATGAACGTACTTGTTCATGACGATTTGCTTGCTACCGGTGGTACAGCTTGTGCCACTGCTGAACTGGTAAAAAAAGAAGGTGGTAATCTTGCCGGATTTGCCTTTTTGATTGAATTGTTAAGCCTCAACGGTCGCAAAAGATTGCTGGAATATGATCAACCCATCATCAGCGTTTTAAATTATTAGAATTCTACCATCAACAGAAAAAAAATGTACGAAGAACTAAATGACAATCAACGCATGATCGCACAAATGGTGCGTGATTTTAGTGAAAAGGAAATCCGACCACACTTCATGGAGTGGGATGAAACCCAGTTTTTTCCGGTAAAGACGATGAAGAAAATGGGAGAATTGGGATTGATGGGTGTATTGGTTCCGGAAGAATATGGCGGCTCCGGTTTTGGATATGCAGAATATTATACTGCAATCACAGAAATCTCTAAAGTTTGCGGTTCAATCGGACTTTCCACTGCCGCCCATAATTCATTGTGCACAGGCCATATTCTTGCTTTCGGAAGTGAAGCTCAGAAGAAAAAGTGGCTGCCTAAACTTGCGACCGGCGAGTGGATCGGAGCCTGGGGCCTTACTGAGAGCAATACCGGTTCTGACGCCCTCAGAATGAAAACCACTGCCGTAAAAGATGGTGATCACTATGTGCTTAATGGTGCAAAGAATTGGATCACCCACGGCATCAGCGGAGAAGTAGCCGTAGTGCTGGTGCGTACCGGCGATTTGCTCGATACGCGGGGAATCACTGCAATTGTGGTGGAGCGTGGAACGCCTGGATTCAATGCAGGAAAAAAAGAGAATAAACTCGGGATGCGTGCATCGGAAACTGCCGAAATGATTTTTGAAGACTGCCGCGTACCGGCCGAAAATGTGCTTGGTGAAGTGGGTGAAGGATTTATACAGGCCATGAAAGTGCTCGATGGTGGACGGATTTCAATCGCTGCACTCTCAGTAGGTATTGCCAAAGGTGCCTTTGAAGCCGCGGTAAAATACAGCAAAGAGCGTGAGCAGTTCGGACAGCCAATTTCTAATTTCCAGGCCATCGCATTCAAACTTGCCGATATGGCTACCGAAATTGAAGCTTCAGAATTGCTGACCCTGCAGGCCGCATGGCTAAAAGACAACAAAAAGGAGATGACAAAAGAATCGGCCATCGCCAAGTACTATGCCAGTGAAACCTGCGTCCGCGTTGCCACAGAAGCGGTGCAGATATTCGGTGGATACGGATACACAAAAGATTTTCCCGCTGAGAAATTTTTCAGAGACAGTAAGCTTTGTACCATTGGAGAAGGCACCAGTGAGATCCAAAAACTGGTGATTTCAAGAAAAATTCTGTCTTAGTTTGTTTTTCGAAAAAAACACTATATTTGCACTCCCCAAATCAAAACGGAGAAATACAATATGCTTATCATTCCTGTAAAAGAAGGCGAAAACATCGAAAGAGCCCTTAAGAAATTTAAGAAGAAATTTGACCGGACAGGTGTCATCAAAGAATTGCGTGCACGTCAACAATTCACGAAGCCGTCCATAATCAATCGCCAGCAGAAGTTGAAAGCTGTCTATGCAAACCATATGCGTAACGAACAGGAATAGTTCGTTATTTATTCAGATATTTAAGGCAACACAATCGTGTTGCCTTTTTTTATGCGCCAGAATTTTTTGGATTACCTCACATACGAGAAACGGTACAGTCCGCATACGATCACCAATTACGGATCTGATCTGGAGCAGCTGGAAGTTTATCTTTCAGATGCATATGAATTAGGAGCGGTCGGAGAAGCTTTGCACATTCATATGCGCAGCTGGGTTGTACATCTTTTTGAGTCCGGAGCTGCCACTCCAACCGTAAAGCGTAAAGAGA
>JBGTLS010000482.1:0-3179 GCA_041744015.1 Cryomorpha sp.
ATGTGTGAAAGTCTCAATATTGGTGACACGTTGTACAGTGCGGATTTCAAATCCGCTGTTGTAAGTGGAAAAGTAGTCGGGTCTGTCTGTATAATTTAGTTTTACAGAACACAGGTATTTTTTGGTTCCGTTGTCCTCGTAATCGGCATATTTAATCTCGCGAAGATAAAGTTGGGTGTATGGATATTTGTCCTGAATAACTGGCAAGTGATCGTATGCGTACACCACCTCATTGCCCATCAGGTCGTAAGTTTTGTAGATTGACCAGTGAAAAATGTTCTCAGGTTTTTCCGGATCGGCGATGCAGCAGCTGTCTTCCGCTTCCGGATCGGGATTTCCATAAATAGATGTTTTCCCATCTTTGGTTTTTACTTCCCAATAGTCGCGCCCGTCAGGAGCAGTGATGTGCGATATTCTGGCAAAGAGACCCTCCGTACGCGGTTTATACCTTTTCCATTGCACAAGCACATCGTTATCTTCAAAGGCCCCTTCTGCCACCGGTATGAGGTCTTCAGCTCCCGAAAGCACAAAGGTGTCTTCCTTCTCGCGGTATTGGGGGATGCCCAGCGATGTTTTCCGACTCACTCCGGGCAGACCCATATTCCACCCCAGTCCGCAGGGTCCATTGCCACTCCCTGTGCTGTATCCCAGGCTGAGCTGCGGCTCCATGCCAAGCCGTCCTTTGGGAACTGCAATAGGAATGCTGTAATTTCCGGTTCCGCTAAAGAGGTCAGCGCTAAATGTCTCACCCATGCCGGCCATGGCTCCTCCGCCTTCAGGCAGGGAAATTACATTAGAGGATACGCCTGATTTTTCGGTTTGCATTTTTATGAAACGCTGTTCAGATTAAAAATCCAATTGGTGCTGAAAAATAATAATTTCATCTTTGTAACTTAGGTAGGCCGAATCATAAATGATCAAAGACCTTTTTTCGAATCCAGACCACCACCTGTGTTGGCAAAACGAAATCCAAGAATTTCCCCACTTTTCACACTTAGCATACTTCTTACACCTTCAACACCACTCTAAGCCGATGTATAGAAGTCTTTAGTCCGGAATGATCGTGGAAGTAGCAGGATGAATCGTAGTAAGGATATGTAAATACTATAAGAAAAGATCAAAATCTTCCCTGGTTTCCGAAATTTCTTGTTCTAATTCCTTCCTGATAATTTGATCTAATACGCAATTAACTCTCTCCAAGTCTAATTCACCATACATCCTCGCAAGGTCTCCAAGACTATTAATTGCCGTTTTCGCGACCCAGAAATTCTCATCGTTTACAAGCACAAGTAATCTATCCAGAACCCACGCTTGATCAGGAATTCCATTTACCATTCCAATGATTGCTTCACACCTGGATTGATAATTTAATGAGCTTAGAAGTTCTAAGACTTTTTCTTTGTCTGAATAATCAAAGTTTTCGTAGATCATTATTTGAGAATTTTTCCTTTTTGATTCACAACTCCTCTTTCATAAAGCACATTTCTCATGGCTTGATTCAGCTCAGTCCAGGTTCGTGAATGACCGTGATATCTACCGGGACCATGCTCCATAAAAACATTAAACTCGCCTGCCAATTTATCCGCTCCTACTCTGCGCGAAGAATTACTCGAAACTTGAAAAGAATTGTCCAAAGACTGCTGAGGATTAGTCGGTGCTTTGCTTGCCTGTCCCCTCTTAACCTTTGAGTGTTTTGGATTATTTTCATAAGTCAACTTTCCATTACCATTTCCACCATTAGGTAAGGGATCAGCTGAATCTAACATAAATAATCCAAGCATTATACCGTATTCCAATTTGTTTTCGTAGTCTTCTGGCTGTGGTGGCGCAAATATTTTTAGGAGATTATTAAACAATTCATTTTTCTCACCTAAATTTTCATTCCTAAAAACATTAATCACGTAAAAGTCTACCTCGTTTTCTTCAGTATACTCTACAGCAGATTTAGCAAAGTCAATGAAGTCAATTTCTCCACTATTTAGTCCTTCAAATAAGTATTTAAAATCACTTCCTAAAGCTCCATAATCTGTCCCTAAAATTTTCAATCCCTCTAAGTCTAATTCACCTGTTCTTGCCCCGGAAGGCAACTTTTCTGTCCATTTGACACCTTCGTGCCAAGGTGCTATTCCTTCCACAACAACCTCTGGCAAAGTGTTTCCAGCATTTTCTAATCCAGTGAGCTTATCCGTAGGTTGAGATGAAGGTGGCTCTTTATGTATACCTTGAGAACTTTCAGTTTTCTGCGAAAGCTCATCCTGTGCCTGCAGTCCTTCCAAATCAATACTTGTTATTGGCCTATTACTGGCGTAATTGTATGAAGATAAGTGTGGGAAATCCTCCGCAATCGGATCCACACTCACAAACCGACACAACCACGGCGCATAATACCTTTGCCCATAATTATAAAGCCCCGAATCTTCATCCTTCTCCTTCCCATTAAACCGATACCTTTTATACTTAAACCCTCCAAAAGCGGTCTCACCAAAAGGATAATACTCTTCCCGGTTGATCAGTGCACCTGTTGCGGTCAGCATCACGGTACTATTACCCAAATGATCTTCGATATTGTATTTTATCGCGGGTGAGGAATCATCCGTATTGGTGCCAATTCGCTGAGAAACGATCGAAGAACTGCCGTCTTTCAGATATAGTGTATTGAAATAAAAGTTTGTATCAATATCTACCCCATTGGATTTTAAATAACTCTCCTCAAACAGTCCTCCATCGACATAAATCGTAACTTCCAGCTTCGAAGCTTTCCGTGTGATTTTTTTCACCCGGTCGCCTTGCGCATTATAGAAGTAATGTGTAAAGACAGTCGGTGTAGCCGTGCCTACCCTGTTGTAAAATACCACGGGCTTGTCGTTGTGACTCAATACCAGATATCGGGTGCTTCCCTCTTTTGTCAGGTTGCCATTGGCATCATAAATGTTTGGATAATTGTTGCTTCCTATTGTAAAAGAAGCCAATCTGTTATTGGCAAATCCCGGGCTGTAATTGTACGTCCGGGTAAAGTCCTGATTGCTTGTACCCGCTGCAACATGTTTCAAATTTTGGATATTGCCAATCTTATCGTATTCGTAACTTCGGGTATAGTCGTTCGTTGCCAGCCGGTTTTGTGGACGGATGTTCAAATCCCAGCTCGGTTGGTCATAAACGTTGGAACTTTCCCTGCCCGT
>JBGTLS010000483.1:0-3685 GCA_041744015.1 Cryomorpha sp.
TTAAAAATCAGTTCGCCGTAATCGCTATCGTATGTAATAATGGTTCTGTTTTCCCTGATTGCAATGCTCATCACATCTTCGTCCGTAATACCGGACATTTCAATTCCTATTGCTGTAATATCAAAATCTATCGCATACAACATAACCTGACAATTCCCGTCGCCTCGCCGAGGGCCTATTTTATTCTGTAGAAAAATCAGGTAAAAGCGGAACGTAACCGCACCCATGTTTATTCGCGCGTGTTTGTTTTTTAGTTGAGCTCATGAGATCGCTTCGCTTAGGAGAGCTCAGCCATCGGATTTTTCTTTTCGAAAAATCCGCTAATGGCGTTTGCGAGTTTGGGTAAGGTAGTGTAGCGTTGCCTGATTTTTCACAGAATAAAAATCAAGCCTTGACTTTTGCTCCACTTTTTGTCAAGAAAAAGTGGAAAATAAAGAATATCTCAATATTGGAACTGAAAAATTTGAAATACAGATATATGGGTTACACAATGCCAATTAATATAAGGAGGAATCAATTTTTTATTTGTGTGCGAAACTTGAGTTAAAATCCCTGGTTTTTAAATATAAGACACTGGAACTGGGTACGTTTTCGTTGGCTAAAAATTTCAAACCTCAACCTTTATGCATTCTAATATGAAAGTCCATCTTTCATTCATTTCAAGAAGTGATGTTGTATATCCGATTCCCACTCAATCTGATATGTTCACGCGCCTCCCCGAAAAGCAAAATGCTGTTTGTATAATTGTGGAAATAGTTTCTGATGATTAAGTTAGAGGCGACAATTGCTCAATCATTAACTCAAGTTTCGCATATCAGTTTTGAAAATAAAAAAAGCCCGCTGCCGAAGCAACAGGCTTTTAACTGTGTCGATAATAATTCCTTACTACCGTTTCATAACGCTTTTAATATTCACAAATTCTTTCAATCCGAACCCACCGTGTTCCCGGCCATAGCCCGAATTTTTCACTCCGCCGAAGGGCATGGCAGGATCGGCCAGACCGAAGGAATTGATAAACACCATTCCCGTGTCAAAATGCTTCTCGGCTATTTCGAAGGCTGCATCTTCATCTTTGGAAAAGATTCCGCCTCCCAGACCGAAGCGGCTGTCATTTGCGATGCGCATGGCATCTTCGTTATCCTTTGCCTTGATCAATGAAGCTACCGGGCCAAAAAGTTCATCTTCATAAGCAGGCTGTCCGGGCTGTACATTTTCCAAAACGGTGGCGGGATAGAAAAATCCTTCTCCATCCGGAATTTCCCCTCCGCAGGCTATTTTGGCTCCCTTCTCAACGCTTTTCACTACTTGCTCGTGGAGTTCATCGCGGAGGTCTTCACGTGCCATGGGACCCAGTTGGGTGCTTTCTTCATTGGGGTCACCCATTTTTACTTCACTCATCGTTTTCACAAATTTCTCCCGAAACTCATTGTACACCTTATCGACAACGATGAAGCGTTTCGCCGCAATACACGTCTCGCCATTGTTGTAAATTCGCCCTTTCACACAGGCTTTGACGGCTTTGTCGATATCGGCATCTTCGAAAACCAGGTAGGCGTCATTGCTACCCAATTCAAGGACAGACTTTTTCAACTCAGCGGTGACCTTTTTCCCTATTTTTCGTCCGGCATCAGGACTCCCGGTGAGGGTTACTCCCCGCACCAATTTATTTTTGATCACCTCATCAGATTGATCGTGGGTGATCATCAATACTGTAAACAAGCTCTCCGGAACCCCGGCCTTCTTGTAAATTCGCTCCAGCAGTTTTCCCGAACCGGTGACGTTTGATGCGTGCTTCAATAAAACCCCGTTGCCCGCCATCAAGCTCGCTATGGAGTACCGCACCACTTGATAACTCGGATAATTCCAGGGCTGTATGCCATATACCACGCCAATTGGGGCATATGATACACGACCTTTGTTTCCATTGAGCAACTCCCGCTCCTCGGTTTTTAATTCATTTGGTCCTATTTCCGCGGTATATTGGCAAATGGCAGCACATAAATCCACCTCCTGCCTGCTTTGCTTCAAAGTCTTTCCCATCTCATCAGTCATCAATTGCGCCAGCTCTTCCCTGGTGTTGACCAGTTCTTTCCCTATGGCTTTGATCATCTCAGCCCGATCTTTCGGAGATACTTCCTTCCACTTCTTAAATGCTTCATGGCATTTCGTGATGGCTCGTTTCATTTCTTCATCGGTCATGTATTCATAATGATTGAGACTCTTGCCAGTTGCAGGGTTGGTGGTCTCTATTGCTTCTCTTGTATCTACTTCACTCATTGTATTATATTTTTATTGGGTTTTTTATCCTTGTTCTGTCGGCATCAGATACACATCGTTGACATTCACCCTTTCCGGCTGGTTTAATGCGTAAAATATGGCGTTGGCGATATCTTCCGCCTCGAGGGTGGTCATCTGCTTCATTCCTTTCAGCTTCTCCTTGATATCGTCGTCGGTGATCGTTTCAAACAAGCTGGTGTCCACGGCACCTGGTTCTATCGAAGTCACGTTTATTCCATACTGAGGTGTCAACTCTTTTCTCAATCCTTCGGAAAACATTTTTACGGCTACTTTTGTGGCGCAGTAAACCGCACCGCCGGGGAAGTAATTGTGGGCTGCTGAAGATGAAATATTTATAATGTGTCCGCTTTTATTCTTGCGCATGGTCGGCAGTACAGCTGCTACACCATTGAGTACGCCTTTAATGTTGACGTCTACCATCTTTTCCCATTCATCGGTCTTAAGTTTTTCGACGTACGAGAGGGGCATCAGTCCGGCATTATTCACCAATGCATCGATGGATCCATATTCAGCCAGGGCTTGAGAAACGGCTTTTTCAAAATCTGCGGGTTTGGTAACATCCGTTTTTACCACCAATGCCTTTCCGCCATCGCTCTCAATTTTCTCTTTGAGTTTCTTCAGTTCATTTTCACTTCTGGCACACAATACCACTGAGGCACCTTCTTTGGCCAATTTCAGAGCCGTTGCTTTTCCTATTCCGCTGGAAGCCCCGGTTATGAGTACTACTTTGTTTTTTAAATTCATTATTTGTTTTTTAAGGAGTCATAAATTCTTGTTAAGCATTACAAAAGTCGATCCGGATCAGCTCTCCCAGTCATACGAAGTCATACAGAATTTTAAATGTGATCAGAAATTGTTTTGATGAAATATTATTTACGGAAGTGTGGATTTACTTCTACAACTGGCGAGCGAATATATAGAAACACCGGAAGCAGTCTTGTTTCGACGGAATGGAAATGACTGATTACAAAAAGCTTTTTTAAAAGACAGTAATAGATGATGCACCCTTCAATATGATCGCGTTCGATGTTGTTCTTGTCACGAATTTTGGAATATGATACAGAGACTATTTCAGTTTTATTTTTTAAAAAAAAGTCCTTCTAAAGAACCCTGGAAGTGCGTTCGAACTATTCAGAATCTTATGTGAAAGTCCTGACTAACCTCTTTCTGTCGCAAGTCAATAAAGTGAATTAATTCAATTCAACCCTTGAGCTGCCATCAACAGTATGATTGATGGGAGAATATAAACGAATTTCATAAAATTTTTCCGGCAGAAATATGCTTTTTTCCTTCCTGCCTTTCAACTTTTCTTTGGTTAGTAAGCCCATAAAAGGTATATTTGGAAATGTACGTATCCTCTGGTTTACCCTTATTACCCTTCACGTAC
>JBGTLS010000484.1:0-12043 GCA_041744015.1 Cryomorpha sp.
TCTACCGGATGGGAAATGAAGAAACCCGTTCCAAAAAAGGAACGGGACTCGGATTGTATATCGTTAAAGAACTGGCCGAATTACACTACGCGAAAATCAGCGTCGAAGACAATAGTCCTTCCGGGACCATTTTTCGGGTAGCCTTCCCTATATAAATTTAGTCGCGACCAGCCAGGACCTGGAGATTGCCTGATTTCACGCATTCTCCATTGTCGATGTTGACCACATAGAAATAGGTGCCATCTTTTATTACGGCACCGCCAAAACCTTCAGAATGAATGATTGTGGGATCACCAGCAGGATACGAGGAAGATTCATAAACCATCCTGCCCCATCGGTCATAAATTTCCACCCGCGCATCCTTAAATTCCTGAATGCCTTCTATGACGAAAATATCATTCATTCCATCACCATTTGGCGTAATAACATTTGGAATATTTTCCAGGTAAATGATCTGAAGCGAATCGGTGTGAGAGGCAATTCCCGGCGTAAATCCAAAGAAGTTCTGACGGTGACATCGATCCGTAACTTCGACGGAATAAATATTTTTTCCGGCCCGGGGTATGATGACGGCCAGCTGTTCTGAATCGCCATTCACAAATTCACCTTCCCCCAAATCCTGGGTCCAGTTAAATTGGACATCTCCACCGCCGCCAGAAATGACAGCTTCTAGTTCGAGTGGTCCATCCGGACAATTGTTGGTAGGTCGGGTAAATGTGACCAGCAAGGAGTCATACTGCGGATATTCGATGAGTACGCTATCACTCACCTGAGTGCCACATGAGTCGGTCACGGTCAGTGTAATTTCAGTAGGCAGAACGAATTCTACCCATACACTATTGGTTGCAGAAGCTACAGGATTCCAATTAAAAAAGTATTCTCCGTTACCATTTGCAACTACTGCTGTGATAAGCACAGGTTCACTAGGACACAGTGGAGCAGTGGGCTGAGGAATGTTCATCTGCAGTGGATCTGGAATATTGTTGGTGACAAGCACACTGTCGACAATGGTCTGAAATTCACATTGGTCGAGAATTTCGTACACAAAATACTGTTCTACTTCGGGGACGCCCACCAATACGCTTGCCCCCGGATTAATGCCTACCCAATTGTAATCATAAGGTTGCACACCACCGACACCCTGAGCTGTAACCACTACCGAATCTGCCGGACAAATGACCACCACATCTTCACCTGTTCCGGAGATTTCATATGGCTGGATAATTGGGATTGAGATGGTATCTGTTACTGTACCTCCACAAGCTTCATAACTTATATAGAATTCGAGAAAAACGGTATCAGCAGCTCCTGGATTGGGAAACGTATTAATGAAAAAATTAAGCGTATCCACCCCATCGGAAAAACTAAATTGAGAACTCCCTGGAGCAATTTCATAATCCACGCCTTCCTCTGCGGTACCTCCATAATCGACTGTCACAGAGCCCACGGGTGCTCCTTCCGGACGCGTGAACTGTAGAAATGGTGAAAAACAACCGGCTACAACCACGCCATCGAATGGTGTTTGAGTAAGATCAATACCGGGAAGAAAAGGTTCCACAGAAGCGAAGACCTGACCTGATGCGGAGAAAGAGCCGGCTTTTAAGAAAACGGCAGATTGTAGTATGTTATCAGTCGCGTTTCCTATAGCCAATTTTATATGGTACGTTCCTCCGCATTCGATAGCCGCACGTGCAGTCAAAACGACTGTATGCCCTGGAATGGTAATCGAATTTGCCGGGGGATTCTCAACGAAATATTGACTGTCTTCTACAAAATTCGGATTTACTTCTAAACAATTTGCAGGGCTTCCACCCGAAGGAGTACCACTGTTAACCGTATTCACGCCCACTGGGATATCCGAATTCGGAATGAGCGCAATATTGGCTGCATCGCCAGTAAAGGGACCCATAATACCCGGACCGCTTAGGAAGAAGCCGAATACGTCATTATAATTCGAACATGTAAAGCCAGGATATTCTGCAGAGGCAAAAATATACTCGAACACAAGTGAATCCGAATTTACTGTAAAGTCAAATTCAATGACAGAGCAATTATTCATTTCAAAACCGCCTGAAATGGCTACCAAATCAGGATCATTTTGATAATTCTCACTTTGATTTCCCATTCCGCCATGAATAATATCAATGCCCGCTGTTGCCATTACCAATCCAGTATCAATTGGAAAGGGGCTGTTTCCAGCATAAAATTTTCCATTGTGCATCGATACCGTATTGGCAAGTGCTGCACTGCCGTTATAAGTGATATTGGTTGCAACGACCCCATCTCCCAGTAATACCTCATTGACTAGTTGAGTAATCGTAAGCGAATTATCCGTGGTAACCTGCGCCTGCATTTGCAGAGCGACAATGGTCAAACAGGAGCATAATATGGATTTGAGGAAAAAGTGTTTCATTGGATTAGAGACTTTGTTTTCAATTAGCGAATTACCGAAATTGTTCCGGTTATTTCATAGGCGTCTTCTTCTTTTTCGCCTTTGTATTTGATAAAGTAGTTGTAAAGAGATGAGGTAGCGTAATATTCACCACCCATATGGCTGCCATTCCATTTTACATCAATATCGTCAGTTTGGAATACCAATTTCCCCCACCGGTCATAAATCCACATCTGAAATTCAGTAATTTCCGCACCTTTAATTACAAACAAGTCATTGATTCCATCTCCATTTGGTGTAAAAGCAGAAGGAATAAAAATCTCAAGGGGTGGTTTGGTGCTCTTTATAATTGTATCGGTACAACCTATATTGTCAGTTGTTACAAGTGTGATATCGTAATGTTCAGCTCCCCTGAATGAATGTGTGGGATTCAACTCCGTGCTTGTTTCCCCATCACCAAAGTCCCATTGCCAGCTTGCTTCGTAAGGCCGGGATAGATTTCGGAGCGTCACCCCGTAATATCCCTGATAATCGTATTCGAAGTTCGCAGTGACCCGTCGAACTTCAACGCGCACATTGGCCCGGACTTCGACACCGCAGGTATCGGTAACCCTCACGGGATACATGCGGGTATTTTCAGGATGAATATGCACCACCTGACTGTTAGAGTCAAGGGTTTCCCAGTAATATTTGTAATTTCCGGAACCTGATATGGCTTCTACGCGCAATTCGGCACCAGTGCCCGCGCAAATGGCGGTGTCCGGACTGATGCGCAGGTTGATTTCCGGGAAATTAAAATCCACAACAGTGCTGTCTATGGCAATATTCTGACATTCATCTTCGGCCCGGATGACTACATTCTGACCCATCAAAGGGCTGTACATAAAGTACAATTGTTGGGATGACATCTGCTCCACCCCATCGACAAACCAGGTATACGTTTTCATCCCGATTCCCCCTTCTGAAATTACCGGCATCAAAAATTCCTGAAGGCAATTGCTGGAACTGAAAATATCCGGCAAAAATGCAGTGACCTCCACGGGTGGGAGAATAATATCGATCTGATCTGTGCCCAGAGCCTCACAAG
The DNA here is from genome assembly GCA_041744015.1 of Cryomorpha sp. Lineage (GTDB taxonomy): Bacteria > Bacteroidota > Bacteroidia > Flavobacteriales_D > Cryomorphaceae > JBBQZU01. Next base: position 3,480 of record JBGTLS010000484.1, read on the forward strand.
CATCATAAACTTTAAGCGTAAGCGTAGCCGAACTTTCCACAAGGTAATTCAGAATGGGTGTGGTACTGATTACGCTTCCGTTTTGAGTCCATTGATAGGTATAACTGCCAAAACCCCCACCCACCTGAGGGATAATTTGTACAGTGACGTCACATTCATTTACGGTAATATCCTCACCCAGATCGACCATCATTGGTGGATAAACAGGCACCTGAACCTGAAAAGAAGTCTGCTGACTCCCTGCACCGCAGGTATCTGACACAACGAGAAAATAGGTAGTGGTGAAACCCGGAGAGACCGTAATGGTATCAGCGGTACTTCCGTTAGACCAGGCATGATTATATTGTCCATAACCACCTGTGATGGTAGGGAAAAGGTCTATTTCGTCGTTGCAGTCTTCCAGCGCCCCATTAAAGCCCGATATCTGCAGGGGATCAGCTTCATTGATATAAAACATAAATTCAGAAGTCACTTCCGTACCGGCGCAGCCCGATGCAATATTGGTTATCAGGATATGTATGTACTCCTGCCCTTCAACGATCCCATCATTTGGGGCATTCAATACGAATGAAACAGTATCTACTCCAACTGCAAAAACGATGCTGTCGGGTAGCATGGGTGTAAAATCTATTCCATTAATGGCAGTTCCCGAAATATCCAGATAAGCCACTTCCTGTATGCCCAGAGACGTTACAGGTCTGATAAATTGAAGAATGGCAACACCACAGCCCTCATACAAAGTTGAATCGGCAACGCCAACCGGAATTTCCAAATTGACCTGCACAGCGCTATTGGATGTGAACGATTCGGATTCAAGAAAAACATATGAGTCTAAAGCTGTATCAACTGCATCAGCTACTGCCAGTTTTATATGATAAGTTTCCCCGCAAATCACATTTGCATAAGCCGTGAGGGTTACAGACATCCCGTGCACTGTAATATCACCTTCTGCGGGTGCGGAATTATCAACATAATATTGACTATGTTCCACAAAATCAGGATTAGCAGCAAAACAAGTGGCATCAACTCCATTTATAGAGGCAAAACCTTGATTGAGCGTATTTATAGCTACCGGGACATTGGTATTCGGAATAAGTGCAATATTTACCGAATTATTGCTGTAAGGTCCATTAAATCCAGGGCCACTAATAAAAAAACCAAAGGCATCATTAAACTGAGAGCAGGTATAGCTCATATATTCCGCAGAAGAAAACACATAACGAAATTGAAGCGAATCACCATTTGGAATAAAATCAAACTCCAGGATGGCAATATCGTTAATTGACTGCTGGCCAGATATAGCAGTCAAATCTGCATCTCCCGACACGGAGTTGGACGCACCTTGAAAGTCTCCGATTGCACTTGTGACGCCGGTGGTAGCCATTACCACACCAGTTGGAAAACCGACAACGGCACTCGTTCCGGTAAATGAACCAACCTGGTTATTCAAAACATTCCCCGGCTGACCATTAAAAGTAATATTCGATACCGCAACTCCATTTCCCCGCAAGACATTCTGTACGACCTCCTCTGGAGTGAGTGTGTCATCTATTTCGACCTGTGAGAAAGTCTGAAGGGTAGTAAAGGCAAAGAGTGTAAGTAGAAATGCAGTGAGTGAAAGTTTTTGCATGCGCATCTTCAGGTTTACAACTATGATTGTCTTTATGGGACGAATAATGAATCTGTGAGTTGCCCGGAGCTAAAAGTACACAATTCTTTAGAAAAAGGGGTTCGGGGAAGCTCAGGCATAATAAGTCTGTTTTCAGAATGTTATATTTGGCGATTCAAAATCAGAAACCCCAACCATGAATTCAGCCAAAGATTATATCGAAAAAAACAAGGAGAAATTTCTTTCAGAACTCGTTGAATTGCTCAAAATACCTTCGGTGAGTACGGACAAATCCTTTAAGGACGATGTATTTCGGGCTGCTGAATTTATCAAAGACAGACTGGTGGAAGCGGGAGCGGATAAAGTGGAGGTATGCCCTACCGGGGGCTATCCGATTGTATACGGCGAAAAGATCATCGATCCTTCGCTACCCACTATCCTCATCTATGGACACTACGATGTACAGCCGGCTGACCCAATTGAATTGTGGGATTCACCCCCTTTTGAACCGGTGGTAACCGACACTCTCGTTATCGCCCGGGGCGCTGCGGACGACAAGGGTCAGGTGTACATGCACATCAAGGCATTCGAAGTGATGATGCAAACCAATACCCTTGCCTGCAACGTGAAATTCATGATCGAAGGTGAGGAAGAAGTCGGCTCAGACAGTCTGGGACCATTTCTGGAAAAGAACAAAAACCGATTGGCAGCAGATGTGGTGCTGGTTTCTGATACCGCTATGCTTTCCAACGAAAATCCCAGCATCACCATGGGTCTGCGTGGTTTGAGCTATGTGGAAGTGGAAGTAACCGGACCAAACCGGGACCTTCACAGTGGTATTTATGGAGGCGGCGTGGCCAACCCCATCAATGTTCTCGCGAAAATGATCGCCTCACTAACAGACGGCGAAAACCGAATCACCATTCCCGGCTTTTACGACAAGGTTGTGACCATTGATGACGCTGAGCGCAAGTCGATGAATCAGGCCCCTTTCGATCTTCAGGAATACCAGGAAGACCTCGACATCGCCGAAGTGCATGGTGAAAAAGGATATACCACCCTAGAACGAACAAGCATCCGCCCCACTCTCGATGTCAATGGAATTTGGGGAGGCTATACTGCTCCTGGCGCCAAAACAGTGTTGCCATCTAAAGCTTACGCCAAAATTTCCATGCGACTCGTCCCACATCAATCACCAGACGAAATCACGGAACTGTTTACCAAACATTTTAAAAACATCGCTCCGGCTTCCGTAAAAGTAAAAGTATCTCCCCATCACGGTGGAGAACCCGCTGTGACGCCCATCGACTCGGTAGCCTACAAAGCTGCAAGCCTGGCCATGGAAGAAACTTTTGGCAAAAAGCCAATCCCCATGCGCGGCGGTGGTTCCATACCCATTGTGGCGCTATTTGAAAAAACACTCGGTTTGAAAACCATTCTGATGGGATTCGGCCTGGATTCAAACAAAATACACTCCCCCAACGAAAATTATGGCTTGTTTAATTTTTACAAAGGCATCGAGACCATTCCCGTATTTTTTAAACACCTGGCTGCCCTTTCGGAAAAATAACAGCCAATTTCTGATTGTGCTTCTTGCAGCGGTGGGCCTCTCATCCTGCAATTATGAAAATGTGGAAATGTTGGAAGTTTCCGACGTGAAAATCCACAAATTCGATGCAAAAGGCATTGAGTTTACAACCAAAATGCGGGTTGAAAATCCGAATTCCTACAAAATTCAAATCGTAGGTACAGATGCGGACCTTTACCTTTCGGGAAAACATGCGGGGAAGGCAAAACTCATGGACAAAGTCGTGATTCCCGCCAATTTCAACGACATTGTGGAGGCGCGTATCCGCACCGATTTTGATGAGGGCAGCTTATCAATGTTGCCGCTTATCCTGAATGTCGCCATGAGTCAAAAATTAAAATTGCGCGCTACAGGTAAGGTTCGGGCCAAGTCGTTTTTGTTTGGCCGGAATTTTGACTTTGATTACAGCCACGAGGGCAGTTTTTAGCGAAAGTCCGCACGGCAAAAAATTCGGTCACCATGGAAAAAAGCCAACATCATACCAACAGCCTGGTCAACGAAAGCAGTCCGTATCTATTACAACACGCCCACAATCCGGTACACTGGATGGCATGGGGCGACGAAGCAAGGAAAAAAGCGCAGGACGAGAATAAGCTCATGCTCATCAGTGTGGGCTACGCTGCGTGCCACTGGTGCCACGTGATGGAGCATGAATGTTTTGAGAATGAGGCTGTCGCCGAAATCATGAACCGCCATTTCATCTGCATCAAAGTCGATCGGGAAGAAAGACCCGATGTGGACCATGTATACATGGAAGCGGTGCAATTGATGACACGGCAAGGGGGCTGGCCACTGAATTGTTTCACCACGCCCGATGGCAAACCGGTTTATGGGGGCACCTATTTCCCAAAAGAGCAATGGACCAGCATACTGGAACAATTGGCCAACCTGTGGGAGACCAAACCAGAAGCGTTGATTGAATACGGAGAGAAACTCGTTGCGGGGATGCAGGTTTCGGGAATTATCGCCGCCAGCGGTCCTAACCACTTCGAATTCTCCACGTTGGATGAAAGTGTCAGAGAATGGAAAACCATGTGGGACAACCACCTCGGTGGTCCCGACAAGGCGCCCAAATTTCCCCTGCCGGTAAACTACAATTTTTTGTTGCACTACGGAAAAATCCGCAGCGACCAGCAGGTGCTCGATCATGTGGAGCTCACCCTCGACAAAATGTGTCGCGGTGGAATTTACGATCAGATAGGCGGAGGATTTGCCCGGTACGCCACCGATGTGGAATGGAAAATTCCCCATTTTGAAAAAATGCTCTACGACAACGCCCAGCTTCTGCCCCTTTACGCGGAAGCGTACAAAGCATATGGCAAAGTGGAATACCTCGAAATCGCTGCGGGAATCAAGGCATGGTTGAAGCGCGAAATGCGGCATGAGAGCGGCGGATATTACAGCGCCATCGACGCCGATAGCGAAGGCGTTGAAGGGTTGTTTTACACCTGGCCCCTGGAATTTGAAGACGAAATAAACCGCGATGGCTTCGAAAGATTTTACCACACCGACGAAAAAGGACTGTGGGAAGAAGGGATCATCCCCGTGCGGAAAACCGGCTTTCGCGAAATGGCGCAAAATCAGGGCATATCAGAAACCAAGATCATCCACGACTGGAACGAAGTGAATCAGGGCTTGCTGAAAGAGCGGTCGAAGCGCATCAAGCCGCAACTGGATGACAAATGCCTTTGCGGATGGAATGCCATGCTCGCCAGTGGGTTTGCTGCGGCTTACCATTTTTCGGAAGACGCAGATGATTTGCTTGAAGCCCAATCAATCGTCGCTTTTCTCGAAAGAGAAATGACCAACCACGAGACTGGTGGACTCTACAGAACCTGGAAAAATGGGGTGGCCAAAATTGACGGATTTCTGGAAGACTATGCCTGGCTAATTGATGCCTGCCTGAAACTCTATCAGGTGGACCATGACATTTCCTGGCTTGAAAAAGCCAAATCGCTGACGCTCTACACGCTCGACCATTTTTATGACGAAGAGAAAGGACTTTTCTTTTTCACCTCATCGAACCAGGAAGATTTGGTTTCGCGGCCAGTTGAGCTCAGCGACAATGTCATTCCCTCATCCAATGCCGTAATGGCACACAATCTGGATGCGCTTGCTGGTTATTTTGACCTTTCACACTTTCGTGAAAAAGCCTCGCGCTTACTCGGAGCGGTACAGGAGGCACTGAAAAGTTACGGCGCGGGGTACGGATTGTGGGCAGATTTGCATCTGAAACGCGCCCTGGGAAATCCGGAAATAACCATTTCCGGAAAGGACGCAATGGAAGTTGAAAAGCAAATCCGCGCGGATTATTTCCCGCTGTTGACATTTGCCACAAGCGCCGAAAAGAATAATCTTCCAATCTTTCACAACAGATTTTCAAAAGACCGCACAGCCGTATACATTTGTCGGAATTTTGCCTGTCAGGAACCAATTGACAATGTACCGCAGGCTTTGCAGGAAATCCAAAAAATTTACGACCCGGCTTGAAATACCTCATTGCGCTGATTGTCAGTTTTTATTCCGTTTCATCCCTGTCGGCCCAGATTCTTCACCCACCCAATGGCAATGATTTTACGCATGTTCAAAAGTTCGAGCCTTCGTTCATAGCACGAAACAAGATCAAAGAAATCAGGGCCATACAGGAATCGAAAAAAGATGGCGATCGGATCAGGAAAACCAATGAAAGCATGGTTTACCAGTTTTATCCGGATGGAAATATGCAGATGCAGGCGCTTATCAACCACAATTTGCGGGACACCGCCGTGACCATTTATCAATACGCCGGAGAGCGATTGAGCTGCGAGATTAAAAACGATGCGGCCGGCATGTTCAGCTATTGTTATGCATATGATGCCGAGGGTTTGCCCTTAAGCAGAATATACGGTCGGCCTCAAAAGGCGGGTCGCTTAACATCTGCCACCTGGACGGGACAGACCACTGAGATTTCCACAGAAAAAATGACGCATCAGTGGTATGAAAAACAACTTCATACTACTTTGTACAACGCGGGCGGAAGGCCTTACCAAAAGGAGATCCGGTATTATGATGAAAATGATTACCTCATCCGTTACAGCCGGTCTTTTGTGATGAGCAGCGACCGGTACGAAGAAAAATATGCGTATGAGAGTCATGGGTGGCTTTCGGAAAAAGAAATCAATACTGCCAAAGAGAACTTTATCCTGAAATATACTTACGATGAAGTTGGCAACCTGCTTTCCGAAGAGCGATATGAAAACGAGGTGATGCTGTACCGAAAAGAATTCGTGTATGAAGGAAGCAATATGATGTTGAAAGCCGAATTGCGCCGTGACGACATCCATCAATACATCTATATCACCACTTATACCTTCACATACTGGTAGCCTGAAATTTCAGTTCCGAATCCTTACTTTTGCCCAAATTGAACTCAACCCAACAATTATGAAAAGAATATTAATCCTGTCGGCGATTTTATTTCTGACTGCCATTGCGCCCGTCAAGGCCGATGAAGGAATGTGGCTTCCAATGCTCATTCAGAGATTGAATCAGCGGGATCTCCAAAAAATGGGGCTGCAATTGACTCCTGAAGAAATTTACAGCGTGAACAATGCGAGTCTGAAAGATGCCATTGTTTCGATGGGCGGATTTTGCACAGGCGAAATCATCTCAGCCAATGGATTAATGCTCACCAACCACCACTGCGGCTACGACGCTATACGCACGAATAGCACAGTGGAAAACGATTATCTTACCAATGGATTTTGGGCGGGTTCGTATCAGGAAGAATTGCCCAACGAAGGTCTTTTTGTATCATTTCTCGTACGCATGGAAGATGTCACTGCAAAGGTATTGGCTGCGGTGGAAGGCATTACTTCCGAAGCAGAACGCAATAAAAAAATCGCAGAAATGCGGATGGCCATCGCTGCCGAAGCAGAAAAAGACAGCCATTACGAGGCTGAAGTAAGCAGTTTCTACGCTGGAAATGAATTCTACCTATTTGTATATGAAATTTATCGTGATGTGCGCCTCGTGGGCACGCCTCCCGAATCGGTGGGAAAATACGGCGGAGATACCGACAACTGGATGTGGCCGCGCCATACCGGTGATTTTTCCCTGTTTCGTGTCTACGCCGGGCCGGACGGAAAACCAGCGGAATACAGCGCTGAAAATGTGCCATTGAAACCCAAACACCACCTGCCTGTGTCGCTCAATGGCGTGGAAGATGGAGATTTTACGATGACCTTCGGATATCCTGGAAGCACGGACCGTTACCTCACCTCTTTTGGTGTTGCTCAGGCACTTGACAAAAAAAATCCAACCATTGTGGAGATCAGAGATGCCAAACTTGAGGTTCTTCGCGAAGACATGAAGGATGACAAAATCCGTTTGATGTACGCTTCGAAGTTTGCTCAGATCGCCAATTATTGGAAGTACTTTATCGGGCAATCAGAACAGTTGAAACAGCTGAATGTACAAGCGGCCAAGGAACAATTGGAAGCCGATTTTCAGCAATGGGCCGATGCGGACGCTGCCCGGAAAGCTAAATACGGCGATGCCCTCAGCATGATCAAACGGGGGTATGAGCTCAAAGACAATACGGTGATTGGTGGTACGTATGTACTGGAAGGTGGCCTTGTAGGTGCCGACATTGTGCTATTCACCTATCGCATGTCAAATCAGCTGGAAGCGTACATGGCGATGGAAGACGGTCCTGAAAAAGCGGAGATGAAAGACAACCTGAAACTTGCTGCGGCAGATTTTTATGAAGGGGTAAATATCCCAACCGACAAAAAACTCTTTGCAGTGACCAGTGAGCTTTACAGCAAAAATGTGCCCCAGGATCAGCAACCGGCTTACATGCGCGACGCTGGAACAAAAATGACTGGCAAGTGGGAAAAATATGCAGATAAGACGTATGCCAAAAGCATTTTTGCCGATAAGGCAAAGCTCAACGCCTTTATCGAGAATCCGAATCAAAAAACATTCGACAAAGATCCAATGCGCATTATCGCCACAGATTTGTTTGGTATCTACCGCGGTCAGGCTTCTGCCAATGCGGAGGCAAACGAAATGTTGGCCAAAGGCAACAGACTGTTTCAGGCTGGCTTGCGCGAAATGATGCCGGAAAAGGAATTTTATCCGGATGCCAATTCGACCATGCGGGCTTCCTTTGGTAAGGTGGGTAGCTACCAACCCAAAGATGGTGTGACTTTCAATCACTACACCACCATGGACGGAATCATTCAAAAAGAGGATACCACGAATGAAGAATTTCACGTTCCGGCCAAATTGAAGCAGCTTCACGAAGCACGCAATTACGGACAATACGCCGATGAAGATGGCAATCTTCGCGTGAACTTCATCAGCAGCAACGACATTACAGGC
>JBGTLS010000485.1:0-12986 GCA_041744015.1 Cryomorpha sp.
CGACCTACCTTGACCCCATCGATCCAAACCTCGCCGGTTATATGCCGGGTTCCCTGGCTGCCGTTGATGCGGATGGCAATCGGGTCGCAATGATCACCTATGGTATGATCGGAATCGAAATGATAAACAGCAATGGCCAACCACTTCAAATCCGACCCGACTTTACCGCGCATATTTCCTTCCCCATCCCCGACGCTCAAATGGCCCATGCCCCGGAGGAAATGCCGCTCTGGTATTTTCACGAAAGTACGGGGGTATGGTATGAAGAGGCCACCGCCACAAAAAATGGGAATACCTACACGGCAGAGGTAAGCCACTTTTCATTTTGGAATTGCGATATACCAGTACCTTATATTACCCTTGAGGGAACGTTGAATTGTGAAGATCATGCTATGTCAGCACTCAACATTCTACTTACAAGACCCAATGGATCATCGGCTTCGGGCAACACGAACGTATATGGATATTTCTCAGGGATTGTTCCCGCCAATGAACCATTGATCATGACCGTATTCAGCCAATCCTGCGGTTTTGAAAACAGTCTTTACACCACCACGATAGGTCCTTTTGCTGCGGATACAGACCTCGGCCAGATTGTAATGGACTGCATTTCTCCGGTTCAATCGCCTGTCATTACAGGAACTGTTGTGGATTGTAACGACATACCGATGGAGGGAATTGCAGTCATATATCAGGCACCCAACGCTATACCACATTACGTGTTCACAAATTCGGAGGGAATCTTTACAATAACCGCCTATTGCCTCGAATCAGGCTCTGTCAGCTATACCTTGATCGATATGGACAACCTGCTGGAAGGAATTTCTGATGAAGTGGTGATCGTTGCGGGCATTCCCGAATACGACCTGGGAGCGCTGTCATTTTGCGAAGCGACGGCCCTTTCAAACTTCTTAACATACGAAGAAGGAGAATATAATTTCCTGTTTCCATTTGTACAGGTTGGTGACTCCAGTATATGTGGTAATTTGTTGGGGAGATTAGATCTGTCCCAACCGTATGCGTATATGCTGGAAATGAAATTTGAATTGATTGATACCCCTGGATCAACCGGGCCTTGTGCCGGGTCATACCTGATGTATATTTTACCCGACAACACCACTTATACGGCGGAAATGGAAATATTCGAAATGAATATTACCGAATTGGTTTTTTCGGGCGGTTCATATTCACTTTTTTCGGGAACTTACACAGGGACTGTTAGCGTCACAATAGGCACCCCGAATAATCTGATTACTTCATATGATACCCAAGTAAGCGGGTCGTTCCATTTTGAACAATAGATGGCTACATAGCCCTTTTACAGCCCCATAAAATTGAAGCCACCTCCGTTTTCACAGAGGTGGCTTTTTTTGGACAGGTTTATTTTTTTAAAGCTGTATATTAATCATCGAATGCCTTCACTCAGCGCATTCCGAATCACAATTAGGAAGGTATCCGATTTCAATTGATTTTCCCGGCAGCGATCAACTGCATTGACCCAACAAAACAAAAATGATGATGAAAACCACAATGGTTCCAAGACACCCTCCCCCTAATTTTTTTGCCCCGTAACCGGCTATCAGTGTTTTGAAAAAATTATTCATTTTTTAGATTTTAGTTTTTTGTTCGCAGCTACCCTGCGCTACCCGGAATTGATTCCAAATCTATGCCATGAAAGAAAGTGAGGCAGGCCGTGACTTGTAAGAAAAAACAGAAATTGGCTGCGCAGATTTGTCTACAAAATGGTGGTGGAATGGGGAGATGGGAATGCGGAATTATACCAAATTACTTCCTTACGCCCTACTACCTACCACGTATTGTAACTTTATCGTCACCCGCTATTTCTTAACGGCCGTCACTTCTTCATCGTCTCACTTTATTGAAATCTGTAGCAACTTATTACCTTTCAGCACGAAATAAAAAAGCCTGACGATTATAAGGGTTGTACATTCGAAATTGGGAGTATATGTTTGAAAAGTCATGTATATAAACGAGTTGCAATAAATTTACTCTTCCAATAAAATGAAAAGAAAAATAGGTCTGTTTTGCATGATGCTCGGCATTTTCCCTATAACCTCTTGCACCAGGCAGGCGAGTAAGGTATACAGTGTCAGATTGGTATCGGGCGACCCTGCGGCAGTCGTGCATCAGCAACTACAGAATCTGACAGCGGAGGGGTTCTCCGGTGTAGTTCTCGTTGATCATGCGGGTTCAGTTGTGCTTTCAGCGGGATATGGCCTGGCGAATCGGGAGCGTAATATTCCTTTCACTGTATCGACAGTGTCGGACATCGGATCCCTGACCAAGCAGTTCACCGCAACAGCAATCCTTGATCTTTGGCACTCAGGTAAACTAAACTTATCAGACCCTGTATCGGCATACTTTCCTGAAGTTCAAGGAGCGGATGGCGCAGTGACTATCCACCAACTCCTGACGCACAGTGCCGGTCTCCCGCTCTACTGCGGAGATGATTTCGACCGGGTGACACGTCAACAACTTATTGACCAATGTGTCAGACGTACATCAGACTCTCCGCCCGGTGAAAAGTACATTTACTCGAACGCAGGGTATGGTGTGTTGGCCGCAATCGTGGAGGTGGTGAGCGGGAAGTTATATGAAGAGTACCTTCTGGAGCGTTTTTTCCAGCCACTCGGTATGCATCTCACCGGCTACTCCATAGCCGGACTCGAAGACATGGAGCTGGCGATCGGCTATAAAGGCTGGAGGCGCTGGGGCACGACCATTCAGCGGCTGCCATCTCTCGGTGAGGATTTTTGGGCGCTGAAGGGGAATGGGGGAATTCACTCAACTGCGGAGGACATGTACTTATGGTTTAAAGCCTTGCGGGACGGCGGATTACTTTCCGACAAAGTGCGAGAGCAGCTGTTCATTCCCCACATGGTGCGCAGCGAAGGCTCCGCCTACGGTTACGGCTGGGGAGTACACCAACTGCCCGACAGTAGCGGCCGTCAGATCAGTCACAGTGGTAACAACGACGTCTTCTACGCACAATGGTTGTGGTTTCCGGAACAGGATCTGTTTATTTACATCATGACGAATAACTCGAAGCATACCACGGGAACTGTTGCCCGACTAATTCTTAAAACATTCTCCCCGGGATAAAAATTCCAATGAAATTCCGATTTGCCTATTGCCAATTGCTAATTCACCTATCTCCCGACCATCTCCCTATCGCGTCCCTATCATGTCCCTATCATACTAAGGTCTAATTAAGGTTCAGACCTACACGCCCATAAATCACAAAAGCGTCTAATAACGAATAAAATGATAAATACGCTTTTTAATGCCCTTTTAGCGAAACCAATTCCATTTAGGGAAACAAACGACTATTACGGACGAATATATTGTAATTCAAATAATTAAGGTATTACTTTTCGCCGTCAGCACGGTGCCGACCTTGAAATAAAAACCCGAAAATTTAAATATAATGGGATCACAAAAAGGACCGCTATGAATTGAACGATTTCAGCCCCGCGTCCCTTTTCTCTGCGTCTCCGCGCACCCCCTGCGCAGCGAAGCAAGCCCGTATGGGCGCCCCTGACAGTTTCGTCAGGGCATTCATTTAATTCCCCATTCCGCACTCCCAACTCCGAACTACCCCAAACAACTATCCCCATCAAAAGGTGTTATCTGCCAATTCTTCTCATCCTGGTAATAATCCTCCATCGAAGGATCAGAATTCTGATAAAAAACAGGGAAAAAAGCAACTTTTCTGACGAAGGTTATAGCCGGAATATCTTTCCGCTGTATTTTCCCCGGAAGGGAGACTTCCAGCACATCAAATTGGTGATGGGCAGCATAGCGGATCAGACCTTTTAAAATTTTGGTTTCGGTGGCCTTGTCGAGCGCGAGCAGGTCAACGAGGGTGTAGCGAATGAGCGTTTCATTGTCCTTCACCGCCTGTTTCATGATGGCCGCATAACCCAAAATTTCGCCCAAATGGGATGAATAAATAAAAAACTGTTTCGACCAGGCGGAAGGTTTTCCACCGTAATACCATTTCACCGTTTCAAGGCTGCGACTGGTGAGAAATCCGCGGTTGGCTGAAAGGCATTTTTGCCAGAATGTTTCAAAACGGTCGTCGAGTTCATTTATTGAAATTTCCTGAAAATGGGAATCTGCTGGAATTCGCTTGTGCTGCCAGGACCAGGGTATCAGCGACAAGCCTGATCCCAGTAGGGGTTTCAGCACCGGATATTTTCCAATTAAACCGGCAAGTTTAAAAAGTGCCAGGCGTTTCAGGCGAATGGGAATCATATAGACCAGTTGCAGATCGGGGTTTGAAACCGCCCGTCCACCGTATTTTTCAAAATAGCGGGCCACGGGTTTACTCGTCGTGGTGCCGAGTTTGATGTGGATGGGGTTGTGGGTGAAAAACTGGTCGGAAAGCAAATGAATAAAAGGCCGAAAATCTTTCTCCACCGCCCAGGCGCTGCCCACCGCGAGCGGAACCATCTCCTGATTTCGAAAATAAATGCGCGGTATACAACCAAAAAATCCCACGATGCGCCCGCTGTACTCCATCACCCAACCATAGGTAATCGGTTGCGGTGCGAGTTTGTAATATGGATTGGTATCCCACCACCTGCGCCAGTGCAGGTCGCGTTTGTCTTCATCCGTATCGCCGGGTATGATGAGGCCATGGGCAATCAGCTGGTCGGAAATAACGATGGCATCACTGGCTTCAGCAGCGCGGATGGAGAGGTCGCTTAATTCAATCATAAACTGAAAAAATATTGAAGCTGATAATTTTCCCAATTGGCCAGTACGTGGTCCCGGCGCAGCAAATAAAGATCGTCGCCATGTTGCATTTTGCCCCGGTTGGTGGTGGCAAAACTCCGGTAGCCCGTCCGCTGTGCAATGGGTTTGTTGATAGCAGGATCAAAATCCACGTCCCTCCTACCCCATGGACAGGCGAAATGATCACAGTTCACAAGCAGTTCTGCCTCAATAATCCGTTTTGATTCCATTAATTCATTTTCAATTTCTGCTGCCGAAAGTTTGATCAGGTGTGCATGGCTCAGGGAGTGTGATCCAAAAGTGACTTTTTGTAAAAGCATCTCCCTGCACTGTTCCCAATTTAAAAAAGGCACCAATCTGGCTTGTTCCGGATAAAATCGACTTATTTTTTCCCTGTCGGCTTCGGCCTCAGGGTGTAGTCCGATCCAGTTTACCGGAAGGTAGATGATCACTGGTACCTGAAGCCGCGCGGTGATTTCCACCATATTGGTATAACAATTGGCAAAACCATCATCAAAACTGACACAGAAATAGCGCCCTTCGATTGGGTGATCGCCCGATATCAGATCACTGGCCTGATCCATCGAAATAAAATCGCCAAAGTTCCGGAGGAATTTCAACTGCCGCTCAAAACCTTTCCGCTCATCGTCAAAAACGTGGTGGTAATAAGGAAACCGCACCCAGTTTGACGATGCGTCAATCTGCTTTCCACCCGACGTCGCGCGAATCACCAGGTTCCGGAGCAGGGTGCGCGCACGAATTCCCATTCCTTCACTTGCTGTAAATTCGGCGTACGTGGTGATTTTCTTCATGCCTGGACTTGCCATTTCCCGTTGGGGCCCAAATGTACGGCTTCACCCCGGTTTTGCGACAAAGGTTACGCGCCACTTTGCAATGTGACTCAGGTAACACAAGTTTTTCCATGTGCACCTTATCTTTGTAGTGATCGGAAAGGTCATTTCAATCGTACCATTATTTCAATTGCAGACATGGATCATATTTGGACACTGATTGTAGAATCGTACACCGGATATTTCGAATATCTCAAAACGGAGATTCTCGAGCCATCCTGGCACAACTACTTTTACTGGCTCGTGGCACTTTCTGTCGGAGTTTGGCTTCTGGAAATCATTTTTCCATGGCGCAAAGAGCAGGCGGCACTCCGCAAAGATTTCTGGCTCGACGGGTTTTATATGTTTTTTAATTTTTTCCTCTTTTCACTGATCGGATACAATGCCATTTCGAATGTCGCGGTCGACCTGTTTAATCAGTTTCTGGGGCAATTTGGATTAGAGAATATCATCGCCCTTAAAATCGACACCTGGCCCTACTGGTCGCAGCTCCTGCTGATGTTTGTCATCGCCGATTTTATCCAGTGGAATGTGCACCGCCTTCTCCACTTATCGCCCCGGCTTTGGGAGTTTCACAAAGTGCACCACTCTGTCGGGGAAATGGGTTTTGCAGCCCACCTGCGTTTCCACTGGATGGAAACGGTGATTTACAAAACGATTCAGTACATCCCCCTCGCCATGATTGGTTTTGGGATTCAGGATTTTTTCATCATTCACATCATCAGCGTAGCCATCGGACACCTCAACCACGCCAACCTCAAACTCACTTACGGACCGTTGAAATACGTGCTCAACAATCCGGTGATGCACCTTTGGCACCACGCTTATCATTTGCCGACGACGGAGGAGTCCGTATGGAAAGGCCGGTATGGGGTCAATTTTGGCATCAGTCTCAGCCTGTGGGATTACCTGTTTCGCACGGCTTACGTGCCCACAGACACAGGCACCCAAAAGCTCGGTTTTGAAGGGATGGAGGAATTTCCAACCTCCTTTCAGGGTCAGTTGGTTTACCCTTTCCGGAAAAAGAAAAGGCCGGCTACGTTGCAACCTCAATCCATGAGCAGCAAAGTACCCACCACGCATTAACGTTTTTTTTTATTCATTCTAAAACCCCAATCACCATGTTTTCAGGTATTAAAAATCTTTTCAAACAGGAATCTACCGATTATGCTGCCCTCGTAAGTCAGGGAGCGCGTATTATCGATGTGCGAAGCCCCGGCGAGTTTGCGGGTGGTCATATCAAGGGGTCCATCAATGTGCCTCTGGATTCGCTTTCGCAAAATATAAAAAAGCTCGGTGATCCGAAATCTCCAATTATTACCTGCTGTGCTTCGGGCATGCGCAGTGGATCTGCAAAAGGGATGTTGGAAGGCAAAGGATTCACACAGGTCCACAATGGCGGTGGCTGGCAAAGTCTTTCTTCTAAAATTTCGAAGTAATATTAGGTTCATTTACCTCTACTTTGGCCGGCACGCGTCCTCCGCGGCACTTTGCGAGAGGAACTGGGGCCGTCAGGGCTTTTTTCACACTTCTTAGAGAGCGACGCGATCGTTCTCACGCAACGTACTACCAACCCTGAAAGGGTGGCAAATAATAGCCCAGGCTGCAAGCCTGGGTTATAATGTTCCCTGCACGTCCCCGCCAGCCCACCACAGCCCTCTGTGAAATAACGTTTCTTCGGCGGGGCAATGACCTTTCCAAAGGTGTTACCTTACCCAATACCATTACACCCCCAGATCAATACGTTGATCATCAGATTTCCCGCGAACCATCTCACTACGCAATACCCTATATACAATACCAAAATTCTTCTTTTACCTATATCATCTACACTTAAACACTTCAATAAATATTTTCCGATTAAAAACACATATTTATTGTTTATCAATAAATATTTATCATCTTTGTGACACCAATCTAAAATTTATCAGTGATGTCAAAAAAGAACAATGTCGTATTTATCATCCTCAGTATTGTAGCCTGGATCATCTTCATTGGCCTGTGTATTGAAGCCGGAGGCTTGATTGTCAATTTTATTTTCAGCCTGTACAATCCTGAATTCGTCCAGAATTTATATCAAAAGTTGGACTTAAGTGAAATGTATAATCAGAGCAAATGGGTATTTTTCAGTATCTACACATTCATATTGGTCATCTCCATTCTGAAAGCGTACTTATTTTACATAGTCATCAGACTGATACACAAACTTGATTTGTCAAAACCATTCAATACGTATGTATCAGCTCAAGTTACCCAAATAAGTTACTTCACTCTTTCTATAGGACTATTCAGTTACATTGCCCGTCAAACTTCTAAAAACTTGATGAATCGCGGTTACGAAATCGACCAGTTAAATCAGTTTTGGATAGACAGTCAGGCTTTTATTCTGATGGCGGCCATCGTGTATGTTATTGCGACCATTTTCAAAAGGGGTATTGAAATTCAAAATGAAAACGATTTAACAGTCTAAGCCATGCCAATCATTGTAAACCTGGATGTAATGATGGCGAAGCGAAAAATGTCGCTGAATGAGCTATCTGCAAAAGTTGAATTAACCCTTTCTAACCTTTCCATCCTAAAAACCGGAAAAGCGAAAGCCATACGTTTTAGCACTTTAGAAGCCATTTGTCAGGCGTTGGATTGTCAGCCTTCTGATATTCTTGAATACGTGGAATAAACGAAAAACTAATTACTGAAAACAGGTTTGAATCTTTGTCAGTTTTAATGGCTGAATTGAACTTATATTTTAACGAAAGGTATCCGCGCCACACCCCTGCTACCGAAAAAATAAAATACATACACCCCCGAAGCCAGTTTGGAGACATCGAGAACCGTCCGCTCCCCTTCAATCGGTTCCTGAAAATATTCCCTTCCCAGCCGGTCGTACACCCGCACACCTTCAAAAAGCCGGTGTTCATTGTTTGTAAATCCCACAGAAACGAAATCGCTGGTCGGATTGGGAAATATGTTGATATATATTATATCTGGCACCTCCGGGACGGGATCGAAATCGGCCTTCCACGTTTCCAATGTGCGGTTGCCTTCTGCTGTATAACCGCTCGTATAATAAAACAAAGTGCCATCAGTAAAGCTCATACCACCCCGTCGACCAGCCGATGGCAATGGCGCGAGTTCTGTCCAGGTCATGGTTTCCACATCCAGACTCCACATGTCCTTATATAGGGTATTGAATGCGTCCAGTCCGCCAAAAAACACAGCTTCATCGCCAATCTTTTGCACAGCCACATAGTTGCGCCCGTGTCCGGGAAATAAACTGACCGCTGTCCATTCATCCGTTTGCGGATCGTAATAATACACGCCGTTACTGTATTCCAGAAATTCATCTTTTCCAAAAGCCAAAAACCCCATCCCGTTATGAGCGAATGATGAGGCTCTCCAACGTCCGCCAAAAGGAAAATCATTTTTTTGGGTCCAGGTATCGGTGTCCATATGGTACACCCATACTTCTGCCAGAGCTTCTGAATTCTCCGTTTTTCCGCCAATGATGTAGGTATCGTTTCCGATGGTAAAGGATGAGGCCCCCGATCTGGCTTCAGCGGGCATGGGCGTCACCCACTCCCATTGATCCGTCACTGGATCATACTTCCACATATCATTCAAAAAGGTGCCCCAACCGTATCCGCCAAATAAAAATCCATGCGAACCATCCGTAAATGCCGTGCAGTATTGCCGACTGGCCCACCCGGGCAGCGAAGCCACCTCTGTCCAGGTGGATGAAATCATATCAAAAGCGTAAAAATCAACCTGAGGACCCATGGTGGAAGTCACGCCGGTGCCGCAATAAGCCGTGTTGCCAATCACGAACGCTGATCCGTCATCCCTGGCTAATCCGGGGAAATCCGGCAGAGAAATCCATTCCTGACCCGCACAGAAAGTCACCGGTAAACAAAGAAATATCCACAAAAATTTAAGCATAGGTCTTAGGTGATCAGCATTTCAACGGGGGTAAAGATCAAAGATTGCGCGGGAATTTTCAGAATAAAAGAAAGAAGTTTTTCGGGGTTGATTGCCAAAACACGAATTGGAACGATGATTTGGTGCCCAACCGGGAATAAGTAATTTCGTGGACTCAATTATAAGCAGCAAGCGCAAATTTGAATACCATGAAACTCGAAAATTACGTACTCGGCAAATGGATCACCGGTGATGGAAACGGAAAACCGCTGTACAACGCCGTATCGGGCACGCAGATAGCCCTCGCATCGAGCGAAGGTCTCGATTTTGCCGACATACTCAACTACGCCAGGGGCGTTGGAAATCCCACCCTGCGCAAAATGACTTTTCACGAAAGAGGCAGAATGCTCAAAGCCCTCGCCTTGTATCTCATAGAAAAAAAAGATATTTTTTACGAAATAAGTTACGCCACGGGTGCCACCAAAGCAGACAGCTGGGTCGATATCGAGGGAGGTATCGGAAATCTTTTTGCGTACAGCAGCCTTCGCCGACAATTTCCAAATGAGCGCTACTACGTGGATGGCGACGTGGCTCCCCTGTCAAAACAGGGTTCCTTCATTGGACACCACATCATGACACCAAAAGAAGGCGTGGCTATCCACATCAACGCTTTCAACTTCCCCATCTGGGGCATGCTCGAAAAAATCGCAGTGAATCTCCTCGCCGGAATGCCCGCCGTGGTAAAACCAGCCACCGTGACCTCATACCTCACCGAGTCGATGGTAAAGGAAATCGTAAAAAGTGGCATTCTGCCAGCCGGGGCCCTTCAACTCATTTGCGGCTCCGCCAAAGGACTGCTCGACCATACCTCCTCTCAGGATGTGGTGACCTTCACCGGCTCGGCTGTTACGGGAAGGATGTTGAAAGCCACACCCCGCATCATCGAAGAAGCCGTACCATTTACCATGGAATCTGACTCTCTCAATTCCTGCGTACTGGGGCTGGACGTGGAGCCTGGATCACCCGAATTCGATATTTTCATCAAAGAAGTTCAGCGGGAGATAACCACCAAATGCGGTCAGAAATGCACGGCCATCCGCCGGGTGCTCGTGCCTGCCGACAGAATAGAAGATGTGCAGATCGCCCTGGCCAATCGCCTGGCGGGCACTGTGATTGGCGACCCCCGACTCGAAGGTGTGCGCATGGGTTCCCTTGCGGGGAAAGAACAATTGAAGGAAGTGCGCGAAAAAATCGATCAGTTGCTTGAAAGCTCCGACCTGGTCTACGGAGATCTCAACAATGTAAACCTCAAAGGCGATCACCTTGAGGAAGGTGCCTTCCTCTCTCCCATCGTTCTGCGCAATGATGATCCTTTCGGGAAACGCGGTTCGCACGAACTCGAAGCCTTCGGGCCTGTCTGCACCCTCATGCCTTACGACAGCACGGAAGAAGCAGTGGAAATAACCAAATTGGGAAAAGGTTCGCTGGTGTGCTCCATGGTGACCTATGACGATGCCCAGGCAAGAGATTTCGTGCTCAGCGCTGCTTCTCACCACGGTCGAATTCTCATCCTCAACCGCGAATGCGCCAAAGAAAGCACCGGTCACGGTTCGCCGATGCCCATGCTCGTACACGGCGGACCGGGAAGAGCCGGAGGTGGTGAAGAAATGGGTGGAAAGCGGGGTGTAATGCACTACTTACAACGCACCTCCATTCAGGGTTCACCCACCACGCTTTCTAAAATTACCAACGTTTACCAGCAGGGTGGAAAACAGAATGAAACCCCTATCCACGTTTTCCGGAAATATTTTGAAGAGCTCGAAATCGGCGACACAGTCGTGACCCACCGGCACACGGTAACGGAAACCGACATCACCAACTTCGCGAATATCAGCGGGGATAATTTTTATGCGCACATGGATGCAACATCGCTCGAAGGCACTATATTTGAGCAGCGCGTGGCGCATGGTTACTTTGTGCTTTCCAAGGCAGCAGGTCTTTTCGTAGACCCGAAAAAAGGCCCGGTTTTACTCAATTACGGTCTCGAGGAATGCCGTTTCACCAAACCCGTTTATCCGGGTATGACGATCGGCGTAAGACTTACCGTAAAAGAAAAAGTGGATCAGGAAAAACGAAGCGAAGAAGACGTGGCCAAAGGAATTGTAAAATTTCTTGTGGATGTCTCCGACGAAACCGGCGAAACCGTTGCCATTGCCACCATCCTGACAATGGTCAAAAAACGCAACCAGAACTAACCTTTTTCCACCATGGAATTTAACTGGGAGGTACTCCTCCGCCCCGAGTCGCTCATCGCGCTCGGCACACTCACCCTGCTCGAGATTGTGCTCGGCATTGACAACATTTTATTCATTTCGATTATTTCCGACAAACTTCCGGAAGAGCAAAGACCAAAAGCGCGTGTTACGGGTTTGGCATTGGCGCTGATATTTCGGTTGCTTTTGCTGATGATGATTTCCTGGCTTATTCATTTCACAGAGCCAATATTCACTTTATTCGAAATAGATTTTTCGGGAAGGGACCTCATTCTCCTCGGTGGTGGGATTTTCCTTTTGGTAAAAACCATCACAGAAATTCACCACAAAACAGATGGTCATGCTGCGACAAATGGGAAAACTGCAAAACCGCGGAGTTTTCTGAGTGTAATCACCATGATCGTGCTCATTGATATGGTGTTTTCATTCGACTCCATTCTCACAGCCGTGGGTATGGTGAGCGAAATCGTGATCATGGTCACTGCCGTCGTGATATCTATGATTGTGATGCTCATTTTTGTCAATAAAATCAGTAAAATCATCAATGACCATCCAAGTATTCAAATGCTTGCCCTGTCCTTTTTGATTTTAATCGCCTTTGTGTTGATCCTGGATGGATTGCATCAGCACATTGAACGCGGATATGTCTATTTCGCGCTGTTTTTTTCCCTGCTTGTGGAATTGCTGAATATTCGCAGCAATCGGAAAAAAATTAAAACAGAGGTCACAGAACCTTAGATTCCGTTTTATAAATTTAATTTGCTGCTTTTTTGTCGGTGGATCGAGATGAACGTAATCAAACTCTATTTAAAAGCGTACAAAGGCATCACGCAACCGGCGTGGATGCTCGCGTTTGTCTTGCTCATAAACCGGAGCGGCAGCATGGTGCTTCCATTTCTGAGTGTGTACCTGAAAGACGAAATGGAATTCACGCTGCAGCAGGTGGGCATCATCCTTTCGCTTTTTGGGGTGGGTTCGTTGGTGGGATCGATCATTGGAGGGTATCTCACCGACAAAATCGGAACCTTCAAAGTGCAGTTTGGATCTCTGGTTTTGGGTGGAATTGGGTTTTTGTTTCTCGAAAGCGTTGATACGTTCGAAGGGCTGGCCTTTGGATTTTTTGGCGTCACGGTGCTCACGGATGCCTTTAGACCTGCCAATGCCACAGCGGTGGCGGAGTTTGCTA
>JBGTLS010000486.1:0-4019 GCA_041744015.1 Cryomorpha sp.
TTAATTCTGGGTGATCGCGCAGAGTCTCGCGTGGTGCAGGAGGGAAAGCAAAAGTGCGTGGTGGAAGGCGTATTTGTGCTTGAAGGTGCACATTTTACCGATTGGTTTGAAAGCGTTGACCTGGACTATGATGACCATACAACTTTGCGGCGGGAGATTCTTTCAAATGGCAAAAGCAGGGCCTTCATCAATGATACCCCGGTTAATCTGAAGGTATTGCGCGATCTGGCCATGCGTTTGCTGGATATTCATTCCCAACACCAAACGCTCCAAATCAACAATCCCGGATTTCAACTTGAAATCGTAGACCATTTTGCGGAAACGCACATGGAACTGACCGAATACCGATCGGTATTCAAAGCTTATTCTGAAGCCATCCATCAGTTGAACAGGTTGAAAACAGAAGCGCTTGAAGCGCGGAAGGAGTTGGACTTTATCCAGTTTCAACTGGAAGAATTGGAATCGATTAAACTTGAGTCTGTAGATGAAGACAGTTTAGAGGAATCTTTCAATTTATTGACCAATGCGGAGGATATAGCCATCAGACTCAACGGCACACTTGCCCAGCTTACAGATGGAGATCAACCTGCCATCCCTGCTCTTCGGAGCGCAGTGGAGATTATGAACCATATTTCTGGCTTTTCAAAATCGTACGGAGAACTGGCCGAAAGACTGAAAATTGGTCTGATTGAAATAGATGATGTGGCCCGTGAAATCGAACTGCTCGCAGGTAAAGTTGAGGTTGATCCGGGAGAGTTGGAGCGTATCAATGAGATTCGCGCGATGATTTTCAAGCTTGAGCAAAAACACGGTGTTTCGGGCGTAACCGCTTTAGTTTCCCTTCGCGACGAAATGAAAAAACGCATTCAATTCAGTGATCAGGTTGAAGACAAAATAATTGAAACCGAGTCAGAGGTTAAAAATCTGAAAGAAGAACTAAATAAAATGGCACAGGTTCTTACAGCCAAAAGGCAAAAGAACATGCCAGCATTTGGTGAGGAGATCGTCAAGCTTTTGAAAATGCTGAATATGAAACAAGCCCGGTTTGAAGTTCAATTCGAAAAACTTGAAAATCCCACTTTGGACGGTTTTGATCGTTTATCCATGTTATTCAGTGCGAATGCCGGACGCAAACCCGAACCATTAAAACTCGTGGCTTCGGGTGGTGAGCTTTCGCGGTTGATGCTGGCAGTCAAAAAATTGTCATCAAATTCTTCACATCGAACTACGATTGTATTTGACGAGATTGATTCCGGCGTATCGGGCGAAGTGGCCAATAGCATGGGGAAGATTATAAAAGATATGGCTCAGGGAATGCAGGTCATCTGTATTACACACCTCCCTCAGATTGCAGCGAAGGGCACTGCGCATTATAAAGTCTTCAAAACGGAGGAAGCCGGAATAACCAGAACCGGAATAGTCAGATTAAACGAAAATGACCGCATTGGCGAAATAGCCCAAATGCTCAGTGGATCCGTGACAACAGAAGCAGCTCTGGCGAATGCACGCGACCTGCTTTATCTAAATTAACTCAGAGCATTCTAATTTCTATATTTGCCCCATTAAAACCAAAGCATTTAAAGATGGCCAACAATTTATTGAAAGGAAAAAAAGGGATTATTTTCGGTGCCCTGAACGAGATGTCAATCGCATGGAAAGTGGCTGAACGAGCCCACGAAGAAGGTGCACAAATCGTTCTGACAAATGCGCCGATTGCCATGCGAATGGGAGAGATCAAAAAGTTGGCAGAAGCTTGTGGAAATGCTTTGGTTGTACCTGCGGATGCTACCAGTGATGAGGATTTGAACAACCTTTTCGAAAAGTCAATGGAACATCTCGGTGGTCCGGTTGATTTTGTATTGCATTCGATTGGGATGTCACCCAATGTGCGAAAAGGCAAACATTACACAGAAACGAATTACGATTTTTACCACAAAACCATGGATATTTCTGCCATGAGTTTGCACAGGGTCCTCAAAGCTGCCATGGAAAAAGACGCGATCAAAGAGTGGGGGAGTGTGGTTGCCCTGAGTTATATCGCTGCCCAGCGGGTGTTTCCTGATTACAACGACATGGCTGATGCCAAATCACTGTTGGAGTCTATCGCCCGAAGTTTCGGATATCACTACGGCGTAAAGAAAAAAGTGCGTATCAATACCATTTCACAATCACCGACCATGACTACGGCTGGAAGCGGTGTAAAGGGATTTGATGAATTCGTGGCTTATGCCGATGCCATGAGTCCATTGGGGAATGCCAGTGGTCATGACTGTGCCAACTACGTTATTTCAATGTTTAGCGATCTCACCCGCTACGTCACCATGCAAAATCTTTTTCACGATGGTGGGTACAGTTTCACAGGTGTTTCTGAATCGGTGATCGCCAAATTCAAAAATCCAGAAGACGCTTAGTTCACGCGGTTTGATTGTGGTATGGAAACGCTATATCTTCAGGGGCAATTGATGTTTGATGGCCATCTCGGCCAGCTCACTCAATATCATTGCAGTTGCTCCCCAAACCGTTTCTCCGTCAATTCCGAAATACTTTACTTCCATTTTGGTTTTGAGCACTTCAATATAAATCTCACGTTCTGAAATAATTTCGGGATTCAGGAACAGAGAAATCGGCGTTTCGATGATACGCGCCACTTCTTTGGGATCCGCCTGAAGTGCCGGCGTGTGTCGGCAAACAGCTAAAAAAGGTGTTACCAGAAATCGGCTCGGGGGAATATAAATCTGTGTGAGTTTACCAATCAATTCAACACTTTCAGAATCCAATCCCACTTCTTCCCGTGCTTCCCGCAACGCGGTTGACCAAAGGTCTGCATCTTCCGGGTCTCTTTTTCCACCGGGAAAACTGACCTGCCCGCTGTGTGTGCCGGGGTATACATTCCGAAGGGTAAGGATTGTATGGAGTTCTTCATTTTTCGGATAAATCAGAATTAAAACAGCTCCTGGACGGGCTTCGGGATCCTGAATTGCAGCCTCCGTCAGATTTGTGCGGCTGTAATTGATCATTTTGCTCTGTGCCTCCCACCCCGGCAAAGGATGGTCGAATGCCTCCGTAAATTTTTGAATCCATGCGTTCACCTTGCAAATATAAGGGCAATTCGCCGCTGATTCCTTCGGGCCTCTGGATGAGTTGTTATATTTGAGCCATGCCGGTATACCAACTAGACTCCTATCACATGGCCTTTCCTCCTCCTGATCATGCCGATGAGGACGGGTTGTTGGCCATTGGCGGTGAATTGCGTGAAGACTGGCTGTTACTGGCTTATCAAAGTGGAATTTTCCCCTGGTTCAACGAGGGCGATCCAATTTTGTGGTGGAGTCCTGATCCGCGGTTTATTCTGGAGCCTGATCAGGTTCGGATTCATAAAAGTATGCGAAAAACGTTGAATGATGGCTCGTATGCTTTTAGCCTTGATGCAGCTTTTAATGAGGTAATCGACCGATGCGCTGAAATTCCCCGCGAGGGACAGAATGGCACCTGGATCACACGCCACATGAAAGAAGCATATAAGAAACTCCATAAACAGGGCATGGCACACAGTGCCGAAGTTTGGTTTGGGCAGCAATTGGTTGGCGGTTTATATGGTGTCAGCATTGGAGGGGCATTTTTTGGCGAAAGCATGTTTAGTCAAATGCCGAATGCTTCCAAATTTGCATTGATAAAACTGGCGCAATGGCTGAATGAGCGGGAATTTCACTTTATTGATTGTCAGATTTACAGCAAACATCTGGAGAATTTGGGCGCTCAGCCTATCCCCAGAGCTGAATTTCTGGAAATGTTGGATGTTGCTATGGATGAACCAACATATGTGGGAAGGTGGAAAGCATGAATTTAGATGTGATTTGAAAAATGATTGGATTAGCTTCGCGCAAAATTAAATCGGAATGTATCCAGAAGTATTAACCGGTCTTTATATTTCAGGCGTTTACATTCATGAGCCTGGCGATCTCATCATGAATGTAGCGATAGCAATCCTCGGTTTTATTTTGTTTTTCAAAATCAGGCCG
>JBGTLS010000487.1:0-11572 GCA_041744015.1 Cryomorpha sp.
CTCAGGATTTCAAACAATATTCCGGCCCTTACGATTTTAACGGATACCGGGGTGCAGCCGAATTCGAATTTGAATCCCCAAAAAGAAATGACACCCTATTGGCGGGAGATTTTGATTTCACCTATAAACAAGCCGACAGCACGGGCAATTATTTCTTCAATAAAATAAGAGCCACAGGTCAATATGACGCCGGCATGAAAACAGGTTCCTGGAATTATTTCAGCTCTGAAAATGAAATCAGCATTGAGGATGTGACTTACTTCAATGTGAAAACCAAACTTACCAGTCTGCAACGGGAGACCACGGCGCAATACAATGATAAGGGTTTACCGGCAGGTACCTGGACGTATACCATTTCTCATTATGCCAATGAAACGATAAGAGAAAAACTCTCCTCGGGCAATTTGCAATTTGAAGATGGATACATTAAAGGACCAATAGCATTCAAAACAGACCCCAGGGAAGGATATCTTGGCCTGTATGGCATCCGTGGCCAAACCACCAACGAAGGTCTCATGGACGGGAAGTGGGAATTTGAATATGTGAGAGATACCATACCAATCGTGGAACACCGTTTTTACACTAACGGTTTTCTCACGGAAGTGATCAAAATGCACAGTTCGAAAAAAGATACCCTGGTCGATATTCGATACTTAGGTACTATAGATCGACTTTCGATTTTGGACAACGGAGGCACGGCTTTGTTTAAGGTAAGTGAAAAAGACTTTGATGAGGAATATGCTGGTGCGTTTGACGGTGCGGACGCTCGGGCCCTGACGCAATTACACGGCAATAATTACCTCAATATACTGATAGACGACATCATCAAATTTGATCTCGCCACCTATTTTGAGGACGATGACAAGACCATCCATCCTTTGAAGACCAAAAGATTTGAGTTTGTCGTATTGGATCATGAAGATTCTCTGAGGGCAGAAATCAACGCTGATCATCTTGCCATACAGGAGCGTATTGCTGAATTCAAACAGTCCAATACCCTTGCCTTAAATTTAAGGAGATCTGATTCCCTATACTACGCCTATCAATATTTTATTCTGGTCGACAGTCTTTTGGAGCGGCTGAATTCCAACATAGAAATAGCGACTTCGGATGATTATAAATATTTTGATACATTCTATTTTCTGAAAAGTGAATCATTTGGATACATGACATCAGATACCTTGTATTATCGAATTGAAGGAGTGCCGCATGTATTCTCAGTCGATTTTAATAAGGGTTTGGACCCGAATGCGACTTATTTGGAACGGCTGAATCATTACACCAGCAGGATGAATGAAAATACGGCTCGCCTGATGGAAATGATAAACTTTGAGCTTCAGCAATTGGAAATCAATTTCGAACTCGAGACCTTACAAGCCTCCATACTCGAAAGACGCGCCAGAATCTCGGATCTTATCCGCCGAAGAGACTTTATTTCAGAAGAAGAAAGAAATCTTTTTCATAAGGTGGAAGAGGTTTTTTTCGAACAAAAATTTGAAAAATTCACTGCGGCATATGCCGCAGATGAATTTGAAGAAAGCCGTACGGAAAAAGCAGAAAATTATCTCGTGTTGTTAGACGAACTTGAGTCGATGATTCGACCCCTTTCCCTGGTATATGAAAATCAGAAAAGGTTGGATAAATTGTACATCGAAGAGGTCTTCAACCCCTTTACTTATACCAGCTATGAGCGCAGGGTGAAAGAGGATTTATACGAAAATTATATGCTCTTATTTAAACATTATATAGCTTCATTTCAAAATATCGACGAGGCAAGAGAATTCAAAGAAATCATCAGGCAAATTGCCGCTTTGCAAATGCGGATGGAAAAATTGAGGTATCAGGACACTCGTGGGTATGAAAGGAAACTGCGCGGTGCGAAAAACTGGAAGGAAACAGAAAGTATACTCGGCCTTTCGAAAAGCATGTCTTTATGAATTCAGAGGGGTGGAAGTTTATCGCTTTGGTGCGATTTTTTCTGGGATTGATGTTTACGAGCGCTTCATTCGTGGCCGTTTCACAAGATGCACCAACCCGCATGGTCGCTCCCCCCCCCACTACCGAATCGTGGAATGGTCTTTATCTGAAATTCAGATTAACTGATAAATTGTTTTATTATCAGGAAAATCATTACCGAAGAAGAAGCAGCAGAGACGACCGCACTGATTTTGTTGGAAGAATGAGTCAGGCGTATAACAGGGCTGGATTGACCTACCTCGTTAATAAGAATTTTGAGATTACACTAGGACCCACCCTCGTATGGAACTACAGCCCGAATCCGGAAGATCCCAATCTGGAGACGACATTTGAGTACCGCATTTGGCACCAATGGCTCTTCAATCAACAAATGGGCAGGGTCAAAATTCTGCATCAATTTCGCTTCGAGCATCGATGGAAAAGAGAAAATAATGAAATCGGTTCTGAATATGATTTTACCAACCGCTGGCGTTATAAAATTTTCTTTTATATCCCTATCAATAAACCACGAATGGAAGATAAAACTTTTTTTATCTCGCCATCCAATGAATTTTTCTTTGAGAAAGGAAAAAAAACGTTGGATATGTTTGAAGAAAATCGGATTTATACAGCGATCGGTTACACATTTGGCAACTGGCAGGTATTTGGTGGTCACATGTGGACTTATGGTCCAACAGGCTCAGAACTGGGAGCATACAGACAGCGGCATATGATCAGACTCAATGTGATGCTGAATCTGGATTTCAGAAAGGATAAGAGTTCACCGCTCCAGCCTATTCTCCTTCCCTATTAATTGAGTTTTTGAAAACTTATCATCTGATCCCCATATCTATCGTTGTGAAATGAATAATTTCCCGGAGGGTTAGGGTTATTTAAATGAACCATATCAGGGATTATTTTTCCATTTTTGCTTGCCTTTAAAACCCCGCATGGATTTATACATCACCGTTGCCATCATTGCCATTGGCATTTTCCTTTTTGTAAGAGATGTATTCAGCATCGACACAACATCGATCCTGATCATGGCTTTGTTTATCGTTTCGGGTGTGCTCAATCCGGAAGAGGGTTTTTCCGGGTTTAACCATCCCGCCACCCTGACACTTGGCTGCATGTTTGTGGTGAGCGCTGCCGTATTTAAATCCGGGATTATCGACGGCCTGAGCAACCGCATTGTGCGCGTCGCCAAAATCCATTACATCATGGCACTGGTAATATTTTGCCTGATCTCAGCGCTGTTTTCAGCGTTTGTCAATGATTCAGCGGTGGTAGCCATTCTCATTCCACTGGCACTTTCTGTATGTCGTGAAACCGGAATCCGCCCTTCACGCCTTCTTATTCCCATTTCCTTTTCAGCGCTTTTTGGGGGCACCTGTACGCTGATCGGCACATCTACCAACATCCTCGTGAGCAGCATCGCCGACAAAGCAGGTCTCGATCCTTTCGGCATGTTTGAGTTTTCCCTGCCGGCTCTTTGCCTGATGGGAATCGGCTTTGTTTATTTGTTCATTGTCAGCCCAATTCTACTTCCCAACCGGCAGGCTGTCGATGAGGTTTTTCTAAAAGAATCTGAAAAATACACAGCTGAAGTTATTTTGCTGGAAGGCAATAAAGACATTTCTTTAACAGTGGAAAACACCCGTCTGGTAAGAGATTACGGTGCGCAGATTATCGCTGTATATCGCGGAGGCCGCACCATCACATATTTTGACCGCAATACAGTTTTACAACAGGATGACCATTTGAAAGTCCTTCTCAGCGCCGAAAAACTGGGGGAATTGAAAAACTCAACCACGTATCGCATCAGTGGTCATGAAGACGATTTCACCGGCGAAAAAGATGAACGAAAAATCTATGAAATGATGGTGCCCACGGGTTCCGATATGGCCGGGAACTCACTGAAAAAAATGCACTTCCGCACAATCCATGGCCTGGCTGTTTTGGCTATCCGTCATCGCGATGAGGTTATCACCCAAAACATTTCAGACATCCGAATCAAGGAAGGAGATATGATTCTGCTCTATGGCAGAAAACAATTTGTAGACAATCTCGTCGGACAGAAGAGCCTCATCCTGCTCTCGGAATACAATGAAAAGAAAATCAATTACCGCAAGGCCATTCCCGCCATTCTGATTGGTGTAGGGGTGGTGATGGCTGCTGCTCTAAACCTCACATCGATTCTCATCAGCGCCATGATCGGAAGCCTTCTCCTGGTCACTACTTCCATTCTAAAACCCAAAGAAGCTTACGAAGCCATCGAATGGAAGGTGATATTTATGATGGCGGGCGTACTCTCCATGGGGACCGCCCTGGAAAAAACCGGCGGAGCAGAACTCATCTCACAATTCATATTTGATCACCTCGGCACGCTCGATCCACGTATCATCCTGAGTCTGGTTTTCCTGATTACTTTTTTGTCTACCAATGTGCTTTCCAGCAAAGCCACGGCAGCCCTCATGGCGCCCATTGTCATCAGCCTTTCCATGGCGCTTGAAGTAAGTTACAAACCATTGCTGATAGCCGTGATGTTCGCGTGTTCGCTCACTTTTATGACCCCGGTCAGCTATCCCACCAATACCATGGTCTATGCACCGGGCAATTACAAATTCAATGATTTTCTTAAAATTGGCACGCCACTCAATCTCATCATATGGATTGCCGCCTCGTTTATTATACCTTTGTTTTTCCCATTTTAGTCGGTGATGAAGTTTCCACCCATCTTTCGTTATACCCAAAATTTTGACAACAAGGAAGACATCATTCTCCGCGACTTTCTCGCCATGGAGCGAACCAAACTCGCCAATGAGCGCACCCTGCTTTCGTATATCCGTGCTTCCCTTTACCTCCTTCTCGGTGGTATTGCCCTGCTTCAGCTGGAGGGTTTCGCAAACATTCAGATCCTCGGCTATATTTCCCTCTTTCTCACCGTTTGCCTGCTGGTGATTGGCGTGATAAGGTACCGAAGATTGAGCAAGCGTTTGCGCCGTTTTTATGCATCCATCGAAAACGGAGATAAGATACAGCCCTGATCGTAATTTCGAAAAGTCTGTTTTAAGCTCAGAATTTCTATTTTCACCTCCTGAATTTCGATGAAACAGCGGCAATCCCGCTCATTTTGTCGCAAACCAGTCAATTAGAATGAAGAAAATACTGATCGTTGAAGATGAAGCCCACGTGGTATCTTTCATCAAAAAAGGTCTGACCGAAGATGGATTTGAAGTTTCAGTTGCCCTTGACGGGAAAACAGGCATTCAACTATTCAGGGATTATCATTTCGATCTCGTACTGCTCGACATTATGCTACCCGGCATGAATGGGTATGAAGTGTGTCGCGAAATGAAAAATATCCGTGTCAGTATACCTGTTTTGTTTCTCACTGCCCTCGGCACATCAGAAAACATTGTTCTTGGCCTTGAAACAGGTGCGGACGATTACCTCGTGAAGCCTTTCAAATTTATCGAATTGGTAGCCCGAATCAAATCCCTTTTGAGACGTTCGGAACAATTTGTAGCACGAACGGATGAAGTACATAATCCGGATATCTTTTCGATTGGGAATTTGCAACTCAATGATTTTTCCAAATCCGTTTCCAGAGGAGGTGAATCGATCTCACTCACAGCCACCGAATACCGGCTACTTCATTTTTTTCTAAAACACAAAGGCCGGGTACTTTCCAGAACTGAAATACTCGACGAGGTATGGGGAGTCAATTTTGATATGGGCACCAATGTGGTGGATGTTTATGTAAACTATTTAAGAAAAAAAATTGACCCACCCACAGATAAGAAATTAATACACACGGTAGTAGGCATGGGCTATGTTCTTAAAGAAAGTGAATAATGGCCTCTTTAAGTAAACAAAAGACTCCTCAGCAAGTTTATGGAAGTTCAGGAAACAACACCCTTCCACGCATGCCGACACAACTCAAAACAAAACTTTTATTTCTGTCTGCATTCCTGGTCATTCTCATTATGTCTGGCGGATTGATCTATGTAGGCATAACCAATTATTCTTACAATGATTTTTATCGCCTCCTCAGCCTTCGTGCAGCCATTGCAGCCCAAACTACACTCGATGGAGAACATGTAGATCGCGAAACGTATAATATGACGTTTGATGAAGATTATTTCGAACGTTTCCCCAATGAGAAAGACTATTTTTTTCCCATTGATCAAACAGATTTTCAGGTCGCAGCAAAAGACGTCGGCGTTCCACACAACTTTTTTGAGACATTGCTTGCGGAGGGTGAAGCCGATTATTCGAGCCGTGAAATTTTCTACAAGGGCATCCGTTACGATGCGCATGATGGCCCTTACGCCGTGGTGGTAACTGCAGAAAATTATTATGACACCCACCACACATCCTATCTCCGTAGGATTATGTTTCTTTCCAGCGGTGTGGCATTTTTGTTTGCATTGCTTATCTCCTTCTACCTGTCCAAACGACTTTTCAGGCCACTGAACGAGATTACGAAACGGGTAAATGAAATCAGTACTGAAAACCTGTATATGCGCCTGCCCCATACCCCGCGCAATGATGAATTGGGTTCTTTGGTCAGCACCTTCAACAATATGCTCGACCGGATCGAAACTTCGTTCGAAACCCAAAACAACTTCATCAGCAATGCTTCCCACGAGTTGCGCACACCACTCACAGCCATCATTGGAGAAGGTGATGTGGCGCTTTCAAAAGAACGGGACCCTTCAGAGTATATCGAAACAATTCAAATCATGCTCGAAGAAGCAGAAAAGCTCGAAAAGAAAACAAAAGCTCTACTCTTTCTTGCACAAACAGGGTTT
The DNA here is from genome assembly GCA_041744015.1 of Cryomorpha sp. Classification (GTDB taxonomy): domain Bacteria; phylum Bacteroidota; class Bacteroidia; order Flavobacteriales_D; family Cryomorphaceae; genus JBBQZU01. The sequence continues at coordinate 6,774 of JBGTLS010000487.1, forward strand.
TACGACAAAGCCCAAAAGTTTGACAAAGTTCGCATGGATCAGCTACTCTGGGACGTGAAAGAAACGCTGGAAAAAATAAACCCGGGCTGCCAATTACAAATTGATTTGAGCTTACTTCCTGAAAATCCAGCGCTGCTCAAGGTTTTTGGCAACGACCAATTGTTGCATCTGGCATTGAGCAACATCATTAACAACGCCTGCAAATATTCAAACAACCAGCCGGTTTATCTTTCTGTTGGCTCTCAGGACAATCGGGTGATCGCTATCATTCGCGACAAGGGAATTGGAATACCGGCTGACGAGATGAAAAACATTTACGATCCATTTTTCAGGGCCTCTAATACCAGTCAGTACGAAGGCTTCGGTATTGGGCTTCCACTCACCAGAAACATTGTACGCATGCATCAGGGCGAAATTCTGGTCTCCTCGATTGTAAAGCAGGGCACCACCGTGCAAATCAGTCTGCCGGTGTACAAAATAGCGGATGAACCAACTGTAAAACCTTAAGCAACAAGCTTTTTTTTGGCATAACGCACCCCGTGCGAAGATGTCATTAATTGAATTCTTATGCGATTCTAATCTCACTCTAATTTCGACGGTGAATTCTAATGACATTGTAATTTCATCTTAAAGCGGGTCTAATCATGTACCGGTAGTTTTGTACCAACAAAAAAAACCAGGAACATGAAAACAAAGATTTTAATCCCTACAGATTTCACAGTAGAATCGCTGAACACCTTGAAACTCGTTTTGGGTAACAGCAATGAAAATGACAGCTTTGATGTGGTACTTGTACATGGAACCCATCTGGAAGATTCCATTACAGAAATGTTGTTTTTCTCCAAAGGAAAAATCCTGAGAAAATTAGTAAACCGGGAATTCCACAATGCTTGTGAAATGCTGCGGGCCATGAAGCAGGTGAACTCCATTCGCACAGACATCTTCACAGGATTCAAACAAAAGGCTTTTGACTATTTTATCGAAGGTCATGGTATCGACTCGGCTGCCATCCCAACAAATTATCAATTTAAGAATGCTGGCAGATACAGCTTCGATATGTTGGCTTTTATCCGAAAAAGCGCATTAAAAATTACTGAAGTAAGTTGGTACAGTGAGTCGGCTCTAAGTCGCGAAAACAACAAAGCAGAAATTTTCATGGGCATGCAGACCACATAATTTTAAACTCAGACGGCTATGAAATTTAAGATAACACTGATCATCATCATTTTTCTCGGAAGTATATCTCTGATCTCTATGGTAGGACAGAGTACCCGCAGCGAAATGGCCATCACGGGAGAGTGGAAACAGGTGAGTTGGGAATATGAGGGTGAAGAAAATCATGGTTATCCGGAACAAAGCCATGGAAGTTTTCAGGAGAGCCTTTCAGAAACCCATATCGCGGAGAAACGACTGAAAGAAGAGAAGATTACAGAAGAGCTCGGGCAGGAATTTCACCGACACATCAACGAATATTGGGTTATTCGCCCGGATGGAACAGTGAGTCTCAATGACGAAACAATGCTCAACTGGTCCCTGAAAGGAAGAGGTCATATACTCGTGCTCCAGGAAGATGCCACCACGCGGGAAACCTATCAAATTTCCCGTCTGACAGAAGATGAATTGGTGCTGCATTTCAATGTAGACCTCCAGGCCAGAGGTGTGGCCAAGCTCACCTTTAGGAAAAACAAAACTTAATCTATATATATGTTAAGCAAATTCAGCAACAGCCGAACCCTTTCGGAAAATAAACAACTCGGTGCATTGACCGCTTTTTCAGCAGGCATGGTCAATATCGCTTCCCTGATCCTCTTTTTCGCATTTACTTCCAACGTTACAGGCCACTACGCCATACTCGCGGAAGAAATTGCCAAAGGAAACTGGTATCAGATTGCGGTTGTATTTGCATGGATATTTCTGTTTTTCTTCGGAAATTTTGTTTCCAATTTCATCGTAATCAATTTAAGCAAAAACAATACGTATCTGGCCCATGCCGTACCGCTCATCCTGGAAATAGTCTGTTTAATGGTTGTGGGTATTTACGGGCAACATTTTTATCGGGATACCCTCACAGAAACGGAAGTTCTGATCTCATTTCTGCTTTTTGCAATGGGTTTGCAAAATGGATTAACTGCAAGCATATCAAACTTTGTAGTGAAGACCACCCACCTCACAGGTACCACCACGGATCTCGGCATATTATTCTCCATGTTTACCAAACGGAAATACCGGGAGAAAAAAGAACTTACAGACAAGGCGAGCCTCCTCATGTGGATTGCCGGTTCCTATCTTGCCGGGGGTGTTGTTTCAGGTTTGCTCAGTTTTCATATAGGTTTCAAGGTGTTTTATACTGTCAGCATACTGCTGATTGTTGTAATCATGTATGACTTCTCAAAAATCAAACTTCACCGAATGATCAAAGGAAACAAAGAAGTGGTGGAGAGAAGGTATCGTCGTATTGAAGTACTTTCCAATTTTGAAAGAGAGAAAAAAGAAGAATCGCTGGTTTAATACACACGAAAGATGAAGCAGAAATGGTCCCTTGGATGGGGATAAAATTCCCGGATTGTTTCTGATCATCACATTTTACCACCCCCTTCCCCGTGAAGGGGGTTGGTTTTTTTGTGAGGTCCCGGGACCGGGATTACCAGAACACGATATGTTTATGAATATAATAGTCATTCAGGGTCCGTAAACATTTGACTGTCATTTGATGTTCCTTCATTACGCCTTTCCATACGGACTCCTCCGTCGTCGGCAAATGGTCGAATCACACATTTGTCTGTTTTCTATGAATTTCAGGTCTGACTTTTGCATTTTGTCCGACCAAAGCCAAAAGAAATGAGGCTGATGGAAATTGACAGCGCTAAAACTGTAATTTTGTGGGCTTGGAGCACTCAGAAACACCTTCGCAAAAACCCGCACGCGGACCACTGAAGGTCACTTTAAACGTACTCAAATGGATTGTTATCTCTGTAGTGGTTTTACTGCTTACGGTGGTAATTGCACTGATGCTCCCTCCCGTTCAGAAATTTGTGATAGATCAGGGCACTTCCTGGTTTAACGAAAATACCGGCGGAAGTCTCGCCATAGAAGACATCGACCTTCGTTTGCCCTGGTTTATACATCTCAATGGTGTTACCCTCGACGACCCTTCCGGAAACAATGTTGCCACCATCCAGTCTTTTAAAACGTCCATTGGCTGGCGCATGATGTTCAACAATACCATTCGCATCGACCGGTTTGAACTCGAAGGTGTAAACGCCGACGTGTACTCCGATTCCAATGGTCGCTGGAATTACGATTTTATTGTCGAAGCTTTTGCAGATAGCACTGCTGTGCCCGACACCTCCACCGCTCCTTCCGCATGGGATTTTTCCCTTGGCAACCTGAAGCTCCGTAATGTCAACCTGAGGTATTTCGATTCCACCACACGAGATTCGATCGTAACCTCACTCGGCAGTCTCGATCTCGTGATGGACCGCTTTTCCATCACCGAAATGGTTTTTCTCGCGGAGTCTGTTCGCTTTTCAGATTCAAAAACCTATGTGCAAATGAGTGTGTCCGATACGTTGGCAAACGGCACTGATGACCTGGTTTCTGTCGATGATACACTCGGCTCCCTCCCAAGGGTTTTTCTGAAAGAGCTCTATTTCGAAAACCACGAAATAACCTACCTCACCCTCGATAATGCCATGCACATGGATCTGGTATTGGGTGTCCTCGAAATCGAAGCAGATAAAATCAACCTTTCGGAAAATCGCTATGCACTTGATCGTTTAAAGTTGCACAATTCCGAATATTCCATGCGATCGGTTAGCATCGAAATACCCGACACCACAGCCATGGATTACAACGATCTCTTTATTCCTTTTCACATTTCCGTGCAGGAAATTTCCCTGGCAGAAAACGATGTGAAGATCACCACGGTCAATCATCAAAACATTGAAACCCTTACTCAAATTGACGGGATAAATTTTGAAGTGGAAGATCTCGAAATATCCCCGGAACGCTATGCCCTGAAGGTCGAGTCATTGAGTGCCAATTACGCCGGTGCTCCTGATCTTTCTGCTGTTAGTTTTGACCTGATTTTTGAACCTACAGCTTTCAAACTTGCCGATCTGGAACTTGCGCTCGGTCAGTCTCAATTATCTGCCCATATAGAAGCCGAATACGAAAGTCTTCAGGCCCTGATTGAAAAAACTTCTTTTACCAAAGCAAAACTCGACATCAGCCCTCTGAGCCTTCATCCGGTCGACGCCCGTCAAATCATTGTCATGGCAGGGTTAAATCCGGACAGCATCCCACTACCCGTTCAGGTGGTGCAATTGGAAGCTTCCCTTTCGGGAAATGAGCAGGCACTCGACCTCAATAGGTTGGAATTGAACATGGGCAGCACTTTCGTAAAATTGAAAGGAAGCAGCAGAGGTCCTGAATTAGAAAGGCACGAAGTAAATTTAACCACCCTCGACCTGGGGATTTACCTCAGCGATATTGAGCCATTCCTTCCGGAAAACACTGATTTGAGCGCTTTCCCTCCAATCGTTTTCTTTGTGGGATCAGCCAATGCAGCTCCAGATTATTCATCCCTCCTCGGTCAGTTTGCAATGAATATGGGCAAACTCGCTGTAGATGTGAAAACCGGGGGGTGGAATTCAGAGTCATTTCCCCTAGACGCACACGTCAGCAGCACTATGCTTGATCTTGGAGCAATTGCCGGAATGGACAGTCTTTTGCTGCGGTTTGATTTACAAGCCAATATTGACAATGCTACCAGCGATGACAGGATAGGCAATGCAGTG
>JBGTLS010000488.1:0-2558 GCA_041744015.1 Cryomorpha sp.
GGAAGTCTGTGGAATAGGATCGGAAGAAAATGATGATTTCATCGCTTTCGACAGCGGTCAGGCCATGTGGGGTAAGTACGTGGTGCTGATGGATCCGCTTGATGGATCGTCAAATATAGATGTGAATGTATCCATTGGAACGATATTTTCGATCTACCGCCGCAAATCAAAACCCGGTACAGTAGCCAATCTGGAAGATTTTCTACAACCAGGATCCGATCTCGTAGCGGCAGGATATGTAATTTATGGATCTTCTACGATGCTCGTATTCAGCACCGGGAACGGTGTAAACGGATTTACACTAGATACTTCAATCGGTGTATTTTGTCTTTCGCATCCGAATATGAAAATTCCAAAAGATGGTAAAATTTACTCCATCAATGAGGGCAACTACAAGCAGTTTCCAGAAGGCGTAAAACGCTATATCAAATACTGCCAGGAAGAAGAAGAATCGAGCAACCGACCTTATACCAGCCGCTATATCGGTTCGCTCGTAGCAGACGTACACAGGAATATGATCAAAGGCGGAATTTATATCTACCCTTCCACCGGAAGCAATCCCGAAGGAAAATTACGACTGATGTACGAAAACATTCCCCTCGCATTTATTGTTGAACAAGCCGGCGGAAAAGCCACGGATGGCAAAAACCGTATCCTGGAAATTACGCCAACACATTTGCACCAACGCACACCCCTTTTTATCGGGTCGAAACATATGGTGGAGAAAGCCGAAGAATTTATGGCCGAACACTCCCCTGTGGCGCCCATAAGTGAAGCATGAATTTAGAATCTCTAGCCGCAATTTTTACCGACGACAACCGCTCGTCCCTGATTTCAAATGCCCTTAAAACTGATAAAGCCCGACTTGCCATCAAAGGAATGATTGGCTCCGGAATGGCTTTTGTCGCGCAGGGAGTGATTTCAAAATCGTCAAACGATCACGTTTTTATTTTCAGCGACAAGGAAGAAGCGGCTTATTTCCTGAACGACTTGCAGCGCTTTGAGAGCAAACATTTCAAAGTGCTTTTTTATCCCGAATCTTACCGCATACCTTACGTTGCCGAAAATACCGACAACGCCAATATCGTGCTCCGCGCCGAAGTACTGCGCGAACTTTCGGGCAAATCGAAGTGGCCGCGCATTGTGGTGACCTATCCGGAAGCCCTTTCGGAAAATGTGGTGACCAAAAAACAGCTCAAGAGCCATTCATTCGACCTGAATGTAGGTGGAAACTATTCCATTAATTTTCTGAACGAACTGCTCACGGAATATCATTTCCAGCGCGAAGATTTCGTTTACGAACCCGGTCAGTTTTCCATCCGAGGTGGGATCGTTGACATATTTTCCTTTGGTGAAGAATACCCTTATCGGATAGAATTCTTTGGCGATGAAGTAGAATCGCTCCGGAAGTTTGACCCGGTGACCCAACTTTCAATCAACCCTGCGAAGAGATTCAGTATTGTGCCGAATATTCAGCATAAATCAATGCTTGAATCGAAAGAATCATTTCTCGATTTCATCGATCCGGAATCGGTGGTGTGGTACCGCGACCGGCAGTTTATCGCCGACCGGCTCGACCACAGTTTTGAAGTGGCCGAAAAGCAATTTGAGAAAATAAACTCTCCGCTCAACCACCTCCCACCGGCGGATCTTTTCGTGTCCGGAGCATTTTTACTCGACCACCTTGAGGCTTTCCGGCAAGTATCAATTGGCACGGATAGCCGCGATGCTGCGCTGAAATTTGAATATGCGCAGGCACCCCAACCTGCCTTTCAGAAAAACTTTGATCTGCTCATTAAAAAGCTGGCAGAAAACCACAAAAACGGTTTTGCCAATTTCATTTTTTCGGGAAACCCGAAACAGATCGAAAGGCTGGAAAAAATATTTGAAGACCTGAACGCCGATGTAAAGTTCACGCCCATCTTTCAGGAAGTGGCCGAAGGTTTTTCAGACCAGACGCTGAAACTCTGCTGTTATACCGATCACCAGATTTTCGAAAGGTATCACCGGTTTTACCTGAAGGAAGGTTTTAAGAAAAACAAGGAAGCACTTACGATCAAAGAGCTGAGCAGCCTGATGCCCGGAGATTTTGTGACGCATATCGACCATGGAGTTGGAAAATTCTCCGGTTTGGAAAAAATCGATGTGAACGGAAAGGAACAGGAAGCCATTCGCCTGATATACCGCGACAATGACATCCTGTATGTGAGCATTCACAGTCTCCACCGCATCACCAAATACAGCGGCAAAGATGGTGCGGAACCATCCATCAACAAACTTGGCAGCGGCGCCTGGGCCAAGGCAAAGTCAAAAGCCAAAACGCGGGTAAAACAAATTGCCTACGACCTTATAAAACTATATGCGCAAAGGAAAGCCACCAATGGTTTTGCCTTTTCGCCCGACAATTATTTGCAGACCGAGCTGGAAGCATCCTTCATGTATGAGGATACGCCCGACCAGGAAAAAGCCATCACGGCTACCAAACAGGATATGGAAGCCAGCTACCCCATGGACCGTCTGGTGTGTGGAGATGTAGGCTTTGGCAAAACGGAAATCGC
>JBGTLS010000489.1:0-2959 GCA_041744015.1 Cryomorpha sp.
CGGATATGAACCGCAAAAGGGATGGGAAAAACCCCCTTACCGGGGAATAATTGATAAGGAAAGCCTAACATTTACCTCCTTGCCCTTCTGAAAATTAGGCTTAGTTTTGCCGTGAATTAAAGAATTCCACTCAGCTAAAAGCAATTTTCAATATGGCTAAAGTTCACAATTTCAGCGCAGGTCCCTGTATCCTGCCGCCCGAAGTACTTCAGAAAGCATCTCAAAGCGTCATCGAACTCGATGGAAAAGGTCTTTCCCTGATCGAAATGTCGCACAGGAGCAAAGAATTTGTAGCTATCATGGAACGCGCCCGCGAGCTCGTGAAGGAATTGCTCGGCGTACCCGACAATTACAGCGTACTGTTTTTGCAGGGCGGAGCCAGCCTTGGATTTTATATCGCTGCGTCCAATTTTATGAAAAATCAGGGCGGTCGCGCTGCTTATCTCGACACGGGTACCTGGTCCAGTGCGGCGATCAAAGAAGCCAAACTGCTCGGTGAAGTGATTACCGTCGCTTCCGGAAAGGACGTGAATTATGCAAAAATTCCAAAAGACTATACAGTACCTTCTGGAATGGATTATCTCCATTTCACATCTAACAATACCATTTTCGGCACCCAGTTTAAATCTTTTCCGAAGGCAGACGCACCTTTGATCTGCGATATGTCCAGCGACATTTTCAGCAAAAAAATCAATGTGGCTGACTTTGATCTGATATACGCCGGCGCGCAAAAAAATATGGGACCAGCCGGTACCACGGTTTATATTGTAAACAGAGACAAACTCGGCAAAACCGGTCGTGCCATTCCCTCCATGCTCGACCTCGCCTTACAACACGACAAAGAATCGATGTACAATACGCCTCCCGTTTTCGCAGTCTATGTGTGTATGCTCACGTTGGAATGGGTTAAATCGCTGGGGGGCGTTGCTGCAATTGAAAAGCGCAACGAGGCCAAGGCCAAATTGCTTTACGATGAAGTTGATCGCAATCCGCTGTTTAAAGGGACCACTGCCGTGGAAGACCGAAGTTTGATGAATCCAACTTTCGTTCTTACCGAAGCAGCAGCAGTTCACGAGGAGAAATTTGATAAAATGTGGAAATCAGCCGGGGTGAGTGGAATCAGTGGACACCGCTCGGTGGGTGGTTACCGCGCTTCCATGTACAACGCCATGCCCATCGAAAGTGTGCAGGTACTCGTGGATGTGATGAAAGAATTGGAAAAAAACGCTTAAAAAAATCAATCATGAAAATACTCGCAAACGACGGTATTTCGGCTGTCGGACAACAAAAACTGGAAGCTGCCGGATTTGTGGTGGAAACCCAAAATGTGCCCCAGGATCAACTGGCAGATTATATCAACAAAAACAATGTGGCGGTATTGCTCGTGCGAAGCGCGACCACTGCCAGAAAGGATTTAATTGACGCCTGCCCAAACCTGCGGTTTATCGGACGCGGTGGGGTGGGGATGGACAACATCGATGTGGCTTATGCCCGTGAAAAAGGGCTCACTGTGGCCAATACTCCGGCGAGCAGTTCGCAGTCGGTAGCGGAACTGGTGATGGGACATTTGTTCAGCCTCGCCCGTCAGAGCTACGACGCCAACCGCCACATGCCCGGTAAAGGACATGCAGATTTTAATACCCTGAAAAAGAAATACGCCAAAGGAGTCGAACTCCGCGGAAAAACCCTCGGCATCATCGGGTTTGGGCGTATCGGCAAAGCCGTGGCTCAATATGCCCTCGGCAGTGGAATGAAAGTGATTTGTGCCGATGTATTCGATGTGGATACCAAAGTTGCTTTCACGGTTGAAGGTTTTGGTAAAGTGGAGGTGAATGTATCCAAAGTGGACATGGACACCATCATCCGCGAGAGCGACGCCATTTCCATCCACGTGCCCAAACAGAAAGACGGCTCAGCCGTAATCGGCAAAGCCGAACTCGCCAAAATGAAAAAAGGCGCTTTTATCGTGAATGCCGCACGCGGCGGCGTGGTGGAAGAGTCCGCCCTGATCGAAGCCCTGAACAGCGGCCACATTGCCGGCGCAGCCCTGGATGTATTCGACAACGAACCGACACCTTCAGAAGCCGTATTGAGCCATGCGAAAATCGCCCTGACCCCACACGTCGGTGCCGCGACCCTCGAGGCTCAGGACAGGATTGGTGAAGAACTCGCGGATCTGATCATGGCGGAGATGACGCCGGCGTAGGATTCAAATTGATTGTGAAAGTCTGACGAGAGTCAATTGTTTTGTACAACCAATTCCAAATGACCGAATTGGTTTTATTTTCAGCAATGTGTGGTATTTGCAGTCACTTGGTGATCCTAATCGCCCTTTTGATGCAGTTAAAGGCTATACTATGGCCGGAATCGAAGATAATATCATTCCATTTGCTTTATTGAATCTGACAGTAACTGGTAACGCAATTAAAGCTAACCTTCCTCCCGGAATGAGTGCGAAACGCATCAATTTATACCTCGACTTTTACAACTCATTATGAATAAATGTCTGAAGATATTGTGTCCATTTCTGGTAATAGGATGTACAGACCCCGAATTGGGGCTTAATCATCGAATTCAAAATGATCTAAACACACCTCTGGAACTGCGAATTTTCTTTCCTAATTTTAACATTAATCAGGAATTAGACAGTGTAGTGGTCGTGCTTGAACCTGGTGGACGTTATGAATTGTATTATTCCGAAAGAGGTGAAAGCGATGGCTATCCCTCTTACTTTCATGAATTACTTCCTTTGGGAGATTCACTTAGAATCTGTTATAACGATACTGTAAGTGTCACCCATATAGGTCAGAGATTAAATCAGGATTCGTTGCCTGGTTTTGCGTTGATATATTATAATCAGGATCGGAATATATATAACCCGGGAAGTTATGTCCAGAGAAAGATCGATAAGAATTTTTTCGAAGGAACGTATTACATTACCCAGCAAGACTTTGACGCC
>JBGTLS010000490.1:0-5305 GCA_041744015.1 Cryomorpha sp.
AAAAGACACACCCCCGGCCCCTCTCAAGAGGGGAGACACGCTCGGAAATTGATGCATTGATTGAGAATAGTCAGGATAAGGAGTAAAAATAAATTTTATCTCATGTACCGCACCAGCACCTGCGCGGCAAGTCCCCTCTCGAGAGGGGATTTAGGGGTGTGTTCAGGTCGAAACCCATAGTGTAAAAAGACACACCCCCGGCCCCTCTCAAGAGGGGAGACACGCTCGGAAATTGATGCATTGATTGAGAATAGTCAGGATATAGAATGAAAATAAATTTATCTCATGCACCGCACCAGCCCATCTGGATGACAAACTCTGAGCTTTGTCATATTGCAAATATATTCACCCCCATAAAAAAAAGCCCCAACACAACTGCAGGGGCTTTAAATATTCTGAAGAAAACAGGATTAATATACCTTTGATCTGTCATCTTTTACATTCGCTTTTTCTTTCAGGGCGCGGTAAACCCCGGAAGTATAGGTGCTGACCTGACCTGTGCGGGTTTCCTGCAGTTCATCCACATAAGTGAGATATTCACTGCGGGCTTCCACCTGAGTTTTGGAAATCACATTCACCACGAACACACCGCGATTTCCTTTTAAAGGAGGACTTGTAGCACCTTCAGCCAGCGTCAACGCAAAACCGACAATGTAGGGCTCATTACCAGCCCCCGGAAGATTTGGTCGAAATTCGGAAACATTTGCAGCAAGCTGTGTAGTCAGATCGAATTCAGCAGCCAGTTGCTCGAGATTTTTTCCTTCCATGTCCTTTTTAAACTTTTCCGCTTTTTTCTCTTTGATCACATCTGGTCTGATCTCGTCTTTTACATCTTCAAATTTGGCCCGTCCATCCTGTTTTCGGCTATTCAAAACGGCGATAACGATATTGTTGTTGAACTCAAATGGCTCACTAACCTTTCCAACAGAAGTTTTGGAATTGTGCGCCCATCTAATCACTTCAGTCGATCCGGGCACGCCTGGAACCGAGGTTGCATCACGTTTTACCGCTTTTGCCTCTTTGATTTCGTAACCCCTCTCTGAGGCCAGTTTGTTCATCCCTTCTGCATCAGAAGCTTCAATTGAGAATTCATTGGCCTCGTCGTAGACCCGGTTGAAAGATTCGTTGGATGGTTCGATCCGGGTATCAACTTCCCATACCGTTACTACACGACCATTGCGTCGTTCGAGTGGCTCCACGATGTGAAAACCGTAATCTGTTTCCACGACATTAAGAGATCCGATTGGGCGGTCGAAAGCGGCTTCTGTAAATGGGGCCACCATTGTTTCACGGTTAAACCATTCGTATTTGCCGCCAGTGGCCTGAGAACCGGGATCCTCAGAAAAAAGTGCAACCATTTCCTCAAAATTCTTTTTTGATGAAATGACTTTCTTAATACTGTCGGCGCGCTGTTTTAAGTTATCCTTGTCTGTATCGCCTTGTGAAGCGAGCAATATGTGACGGGCTGTGGCCTGCTCTTCAGATCCAACTTTCTGCACTTTTGCAATGGCATAACGACCATTTGTTTTATATGGCCCAATAACATCCCCCTCTTCAGCGGCTGCAACGAGTGCATCCAGTTCGGGGTTGTCTTTTGTTTCAAGCTGCACAGGACGTGCATTGCGGCTGTTGCTGAATTTCAAAACAAACAAAGAATCATTTTTAGAGCGCGTAAATTCATTTTTGAGATCTGCGAGCTCTTCCTGAATTTCTACTTCATCATTCTCCGAAGGAGTAACTTGAAATACAACATATGAGATATCCGCCTGAGCAGTGCGGTCAAACCGATCTTCTTCTTTGTGCTTTTCGAAGTATGACTTCAAATCGCTATCACTTACCTGGATCGTACTGTCTGCAACACTTTCAAATGAACGAAGCACAAAATTCATTTGAACCTTACGTTCCTGGGCGTAATAGGCATCTTTACCTTCGAGGGTATTCACATACAATCCTTTCTTCACCATGTTGTTGTATTTCTCATACAATCTTTCATTGACAATGCGGTTCACCTGATTTTGGTAGAATAAAGGATATTGTTGATTGAGAAAGGAGAAATAATTTTGTACAAGTTGCGGATCAAATTGACCCGTTTCCTGATTTAGGAAATTTTCGTCAGTAGCGAATTCAGAACGGATATTTTCGCCAAAGCGGATATCATCGAATTCATCCTGAGAAACACGCATGCCAAGTTTATTAAGCTCTGCATACATAATTCGTTCCTGAATCATCGAATTCCATACCTGATTTCTTATCTGCTGTTCTGCCTGAGTGGAGACGGGCTGACCGACGCTGGCCATGCTCTGTTTTTGAGCTTCCACGCGCGATTCGTAATCCCGGAGATTTATTTCTTCGCCATAGACCTGACCTACATATTGATCGGAGGGAGAACCGCTCCCGCCAGAAAAAATATCACCCAATACGAAGGCCACCATGGCTCCTCCAATTACAATTAACAAGAGCGTTGATTGCTCTCTGATTTTACCTATAGCTGCCATTAAATGTGCTTTTTTTGAAGGACGCGAATATACAAATATCTGGGTTGCAAAGAAACTATTCTTCTTCGATGAGTTCCATCTTAACGGTTTCAATACGAACGTTGGTTACAGCCGTAATAGTAAACCGGAACTGATCTATAACTATGATGCTGTTTAACTCCGGAATATTTTCATGGCGGTGAATAATAAAACCAGCGAGTGTCTCGTATTCGTCGCTTTCAGGCAAATTGACTTTATACCGGCTGTTGAGATAATCGATTTCAAGCCGGGCAGAAAAATTGAATGTACGTTCATCGATCGCCTCTTCGAGAAATTCCTCCGTATCATGTTCATCTTCTATATCGCCAAATATCTGTTCGATGATATCCTCGATGGTGAGCATTCCACTTGTCCCACCAAATTCATCGACCACCACAGCGATGCTTTTGTTTTGCTTTATAAACAACTCAAGAACCTCTTTCGCCGAAATGGTTTCAGGGATGATAATGACCGGCACAATAAGTCGTTTGATGGAATCTGCCCGGTGAAAAAGTTCAACGGAATTAATATAACCGATGATGTTATCGATATTGTCACGATACACCAGCGCTTTGGAATAGCCCGTTTCTATAAAAAGATCGCGGAGTCTTTCAACGGTTGTTTCTATTTCCACTGCACTGATTTCTGTTCGGGGCACCATACAGTCGCGCGCTTTCACCTCTTTGAAGTCGAGGGCGTTCTGAAAAATCTGAATTTCGTGGTCGATGTCTTCCTCGGTGTGTTCAGCTGTTTCGGCTATCTCGCGCACATAATTATCGAGGTCGACCCTTCCAAAACCAATTTCCTGGGTGCCGGTTTTAACCCGAAATACGCGGAGAATTAACTCCGATAATCCCACCATAATAAACATGGGAATCCACAAAATCATATAAATAATGCGAATGGGAATAGCCAGAAAAGTAAGCAGGAAATTGGGATTAATTCTAAACAGAGTTTTAGGGATGAATTCTCCAAAAAGCAAAATGACCATTGTAGAAATGATCGTTTGTATGATCAATATCCAAACTTCTGAAAAACCAAAAATCCTGATAAAGGGTTCGAGCAAAATAGCCATGAAAATACCGTAGATAACCAGTGCGATATTGTTACCGACGAGCATCGTACCGATAAATCTGGAAGGCCTCCGTATAAAGCCGGAAATGAGACCTGAAGAAAAAGAACCCTGTTTGCTTTCAAGTTCAATCTTCAATTTATTTGCCGAGAGGAAAGCGATTTCTATACCGGAAAAAAAAGCCGATAAAAAGAGGGTTGCGGCAATAATGACGAGGATTTCTACCATTTTACTGGATCAAAGATACACAATGGCCCGGTTAACGATCATCATTTCTGCCTTCATTCCGACGCCTGAATGTAGCCCGGAACCCGTACATCAGGCCGGCGAGTGCCGGAAAAACCAAATATTGCAGGGTTATCCTGTTCACCCCATCTACCAGAAAGAAATATATCACAACAGCAAGGGAGACAATTGCAAGGGCCAGCCAAAAGCGCTCCATTACAATACTGATTTTTCGCATTTTGTTATTGTCCCTGCCTGTCATTTGTTTTCTTCTTTTAAATAGAGTTCACCGGTAACTTCCTTAATCCGGTAATTTGTAAAATTTTGATCTGAGACCATGCCTTTTCCGTATATCACTCCATCAGCCTGTTCGATCGTAACGAATTTGTCCGTAAACACCTGGGCACTGTCCTGAATCCATATGAGCTCTTCTGTTCGAAGGGTTTCACCAATGTTGTTTACAAAAACCACACTATCCCGGGCGATCATCAGGCTGTTATCACCTTTGATGAAACCATTTTTTGCCGTTAAAACTCCATCAACTTCCTGATTTTCTGTATAAAATGTGAGTGAAAAGCCTAACGAAAGAAGGCTATATAAAGAATCAGCAACCTGAAATTGCTCCACTTTTCCTGATTGAAGTTCATTCTTCACTTTTCCGGAATCTGTAAACATATAGGTAACACCTAACGTGGTGCGCAATGGTTCTATCCCGGATTTGTTGAATTCCAGTACTTCTTCAATCGTATTGGAGGTACATGAAAAAAGCATTCCGGCTGCAAGGGCAGCCGGAAGCAGATATAAAAGTTTTTCTAAAAAAGAGTTCAAGTTATGGTGCGATCCTGATAGTGGTATTTTCCCCAAAACATTCCACTTTATAACTATCACCAACAGTCAGATTTTTGAAGAAAACACTTTCCTGATCTGGAAAATATTTCTGGTATCCTGACGCCTTTTGGCTCGCCTTCTCAGCAACTGTGGCATCTACTGAACGGGCTTTGTTGTAATAATCCACCGCGAGTAAATACGCTCCACCAGTTCCCAGCTTTTCACCCTCGCAGGCTTTAGCTCCACTGGCAATCGCATCACCTTTCAGGATATATGCCTCTCCACTTTTGGGTTTGATGCTCAAAATCTTGTTGGCATAACTAATCGCTTTGGAAGAGTTTCCCTGAATTGTTGCTGTCTGACCAGCGCGGAGGTAGTATTGATCAAGTTCGATACAATCACCACAAAGTTCGACAGCTTCTTCAAAATATCTTCCGGCCTCGGCATAATCTTTTGCTTTAAGTTTTTGTATTCCAAAACTATATGCCGCAGGAGCAGTAGGCTTATCCCGATAAACCCTTTCGGCAATTTCCAGATAGAGGGGACCGTCCGTACAATCTCTTTTATTTAGAACAGCCAATGCTTTTTTATTCAAGTCGATATCATTGGGTGACTCTGCAATTCTTTCCTTGAGGATATTGTTAATGTCATCACATTCTGCAATTTT
>JBGTLS010000491.1:0-3818 GCA_041744015.1 Cryomorpha sp.
GCCAGACAGGGGGAAATTAAAAACTTTACAGGAATCGATGCCCCATTCGCAATTCCTGTCAACCCAGCCCTGGTTTTGAAAACAGAAAATCTTTTAGCAGAAGAATCCGCTGAAATACTCTTACGCTTTATCTTACCCAAAATTTCAATATAATAATGCGCTCATACAACCTAACGCATCTCGCCGAATTAGAATCCGAATCAATATTCATCCTGCGCGAAGTTGCAGCCCAGTTCGAGAATCCGGTGATGCTTTTCTCCGGAGGAAAAGATTCGATTGTGATGTTTCACCTTGCCAGAAAAGCATTCTGGCCCGGAAAAGTTCCTTTTCCTCTGTTGCATGTTGATACTGGTCATAATTTTCCCGAAACCATCACATTTCGTGATACACTGGTTAAAGAAACTGGTGTTCAACTCATAGTTGGTTCTGTTCAGGAAGCAATTGATCAGGGCAAAGTGGTGGAAGAAAAAGGCTACAGTGCAAGTCGAAACGCGCTGCAGACTGTATCACTGCTCGAAGCATTGGAAAGAGGTAAATATGACGCAGCCATGGGCGGGGGTCGCCGCGACGAAGAAAAAGCCCGGGCAAAAGAAAGATTTTTCAGTCATCGGGATGAATTCGGTCAATGGGATCCAAAAAATCAAAGACCAGAACTCTGGAACTTATTCAATGGACGGAAACATATTGGAGAACATTTTCGCGTTTTCCCCATTTCAAATTGGACCGAAATGGACGTATGGCAATACATTAAGCACGAAAAAATTGAAATCCCTACGATCTATTTCAGTCACAGACGCCGAATTTTTGAACGTGATGGTTCCCTCCTGGCCGAGTGTGAATTTATTCAGCGCAGAGAAACGGAAATTGTCTCGGAACGCATTGTCCGATTTCGTACCATCGGTGATATGACGTGCACCGGTGCAGTAGAATCTGACGCCGACAACCTCGACAAAATAATTGAGGAGGTATCTGCATCCAGAACAACTGAAAGGGGGAGTCGGTCAGATGACAAGCGCAGTGAAGCTGCCATGGAAGACCGAAAAAAACAGGGTTATTTTTAAGGAAAGTATAGAAATTTAAATCATGACCAAACAACACAATTATTATGACATGGATCTGCTCAGGTTTACCACAGCGGGCAGTGTTGACGATGGCAAATCAACCCTGATAGGTCGATTGCTTTATGACAGCAAAAGTATTTTTCAGGATCAAATGGAAGCCATAGAGCGGGCCAGCATAAAAATTGGAGGTGGTGAAGAAGAAGTGAACCTTGCGCTTCTGACAGATGGGCTTAGAGCAGAGCGCGAGCAGGGAATCACTATTGATGTGGCGTACAGATATTTTGCCACCCCAAAAAGAAAATTCATTGTCGCAGATACGCCGGGCCACATCCAGTATACCCGAAACATGGTCACCGGAGCGTCTACAGCCAATCTCGCCATCATTTTGGTTGATGCACGCCACGGACTTATTGAGCAAACTTGCCGACATTCATTTATCGCTTCACTTTTAAAGATTCCGCATATCGTTTTTTGCATCAACAAAATGGATCTGGTGGATTACAGCGAAGATCGATTTGAGGAAATCAAAGATGAGCTTGAAGCCTTTTGTTCCAAATTGGAAATCAATGATATCCGATTTATCCCCATTAGCGCCCTCAAAGGTGATAATGTGGTGCACAAATCGGAAAAAATGGATTGGTATCAGGGTGCTACGTTAATGTATACTCTGGAAAATATTCATATTTCCGGTGATCATAATCATGTAGACTGCAGATTTCCCATACAATTTGTCGTAAGACCACAGACCAAGGAATTTCCGGATTACCGCGGATATGCCGGTAGAATCGCTGGAGGTATTTTCAAAAAAGGAGATGACGTAATGTTGTTGCCTTCCGGATTTAAAACGAAAATATTATCCATTGACACCTTTGATGGAGAGGTGGACGAAGCCTTTGCTCCTATGAGCGTGACGATAAGGGTCGAGGAAGATTTTGATCTGAGTCGGGGTGATATGATCGTACGGGAGAACAACCATCCCGAGATTGGTCAGGATATCGATTTGATGGTTTGCTGGATGGGAGACCAACCTATTGTTCCAAATGGAAAATACGCTATTAAACATACGTCAAGGGATGCCAGATGTATCATTAAGGAGATCAAATATAAAGTCGACATCAACACGCTTCATCGTATTGAAGACGATAAAATATTAAAGACAAATGATATTGGCCGAATATCAATTCGTACAACACAGCCCTTGTTTTACGATAGATATCCAAGAAATCGAATTACGGGTAGCATCATCCTCATCGATGAAGGAACAAATAAAACGGTAGGAGCTGGAATGATTATCTAAGCTATCAACGAGTATTTTGAAAATGAAAAACGCTCCTATTGGAGCGTTTTTGTTAAAATTCAATCCTGAATGGATTACATGTTTTCTGACATCGTGTCAAGTTCGGCTCCGAGCGTATCCAATTCGGCTTCCATGTAATCGATATCTTCTTCCATTTCATCCATTAGCTCATCTGTCATTCGATCAGCTTCTTCTTGTGCGTCTTTAGCTTCTTTTTCTGCAGAATTGTCTGCGCAGGAAGTAAAAGAAATCGCGGCAACAGCCATAATGGCTACAAACATTTTTTTCATGAGTACTTGCAAGTTTTGGGTGTAATTAAGCCGCAAAGCTATAAAAAACTTAAACAGAGCCTAATAAATCAAAAAAAAATAGAAATTCCGCTATTCTACGGTTACAGATTTGGCGAGATTTCTCGGCTGATCCACATTACAACCACGCATTACCGCGATATGATAACTCAATAATTGAAGTGGAATAACCGTGATCAATGGCATCAGACATTCATCTGCATCCGGAATTTCAATCGTATGGTCTGCCATTTCTTTCACCCGAATTTCTCCTTCAGTCACGATAGCGATAATTTTGCCTTTTCGCGCTTTAACCTCCTGTATATTACTCACTATTTTGTCGTACGAACCGGCCTTCGGAGCGATTACAAACACAGGCATCTCTTCGTCTATTAGCGCAATGGGCCCGTGTTTCATTTCAGCCGCCGGATAACCTTCAGCGTGAATGTAGGAGATTTCTTTAAGCTTCAGCGCTCCTTCGAGCGCTACCGGAAAATTGTATCCCCGACCCAGATATAGTGCATTTGGTACATCTTTGTAAATCCCTGCGATGTATCGTATTTTATCGTTTTGGGCAAGAACCTTTTCAACTTTTGCCGGAATAGTATCCAATTCAACAAGCAATTGATGAAAACGACTGCTCGTAATTGTCCCTCGCTTATTGGCAACATGGAGTGCCATAAGAGTTAACACCGTAACCTGCGCAGTAAATGCCTTTGTGGAAGCGACACCAATTTCCGGACCCGCGTGCATATAAGAACCGGCATGAGTAGCACGGGGAATGGATGAGCCGATGACATTGCAAATTCCAATTATTGTCGCCCCTTTCGATTTCGCCAATTCAATTGCCGCCAGTGTATCCGCCGTTTCGCCCGATTGCGATATAGCAATCACAACGTCGTCTTCGTAAATCACTGGATTGCGATATCTGAATTCAGAAGCATATTCCACCTCTACCGGTATTCTAGCGAGGTCTTCAAACAAATATTCTCCGACCATTCCGGCATGCCAACTCGTACCGCAACCCAGAATGATGATGCGTTTTGCATTCACAAACTTCTGAATGTAATCCCGGATGCCGCCCAATTCCACCTGACCGGTTTCCACCCTAAGACGACCCCGCATGCTGTCCCGAATGGAACGCGGTTGTTCGTAAATCTCCTTCAACATGAA
>JBGTLS010000492.1:0-4284 GCA_041744015.1 Cryomorpha sp.
CTCTTGATTGATATTTTTCATGTCCCGGTCCGCACTTGAAATCAGAAATTCAGTGGGTGCCGGAATGCAATAGGTCCCGAAGCTTTCGTAAGGGTCCAGGTCGGAAAGTTCAGCTAGGGTGATATTCCTGAATCCGGTCAACAGATTATGTATGGTAGGACAGCCCTCCACAATATACCAGGCACGGTGTGTTGTACTCCATTGAGCAGATAAATGTATAGCAATATTTGACAGTCCCTCATCCGGTTCGAAAAACAGGAACAGACAAATCCAACCGTGGTGCAGCTTTGGGTGGGAGGACGTAATGGATTTGCGTAGGGGTGTTTAGTTAATCGTTTTGAGAAGAGTTCCTGGATTTATATGCTGTTCAATATTCCACCGGTCCATTTGCATTATCAGCCCATTCCTTTGTATTTTTGATCCAAACACAATCCCATGGATGTAAGTCCGGTAATCCTTGCCATCCCTGTCTTTTTCATTCTTATCGGAATGGAGGTCGCGTATGGGTATTACCAAAACCGCAAGCTTTATCGGCTGAACGACGCCGTGGCCAATATCAGTTGCGGGATTGTGGAGCAGCTCACCGGGGTTTTTGCCAAGGTATTTACCGTGGCGGCGTATCATTTCGTTTACACAAAATTTGCTGTTTTCACCCTCGCTGATACCTGGTATTGGATATTGCTCTGTTTTATCGGGGTGGATTTCTTTTACTATTGGGCTCACCGGATGAGTCATGAAGTGAATCTGTTCTGGCTGGGCCATATCGTGCACCACCAAAGCGAGGATTACAACCTGTCCGTGGCCTTGCGGCAAAGTGTTTTTCAAAAGATGTTTACCTTTTATTTTTATTTCCCGCTCGCGATTCTGGGGTTTAAAACAGAATGGTTTCTGCTGGTTGGGGCATTCAATCTGCTTTACCAGTTTTGGATTCACACCGAGGTGATTGACAAAATGCCACGGTGGTTTGAGTACATTTTTAATACACCTTCTCACCATCGGGTGCACCACGGGCGCGACCCGAAATACATCGACCGCAACCACGCCGGAAGCCTCATGCTCTGGGACCGGTTGTTTGGTACTTTTCAGGCAGAAGAGGAGCGGCCCACTTATGGCATCACGACTCCGGTAAACAGCTGGAATCCGATCAAAGCCAACCTCCAGCCATTTGTCGCCCTTTGGCAGGAAATGAAACAGGTGCCGGGATTTGGAAATAAACTGCGCCTCGCCATCATGCCGCCGGGTTGGTATCCGGCTGAACTCGGTGGGTTTCGACCTCCAAAACCCGTCGACCCTGAGACCTATCAGAAATTTGACATTGACATATCTCCATCCCTGAATTTTTATCTCTTTGCCCAGTATTTGCTGGTGCTTGTGGGTACGGCTCTTTTTCTCTTCAACCTCGCAACTTTCGCCTATTCCATCCAAATCCTGCTCGCCACCCTCGTGGTGCTTTCGGTCATGGGCCTCGGTCTGATGTTTGAAAACAAACCACAGGCCGTTGCCATGGAGCTCATTCGGTTTTTTCTCACCATCGCACTCACCCTGTACCTGTTTTTTGAAGGCCTCACCGGATGGTGGATACCGCTGACCATGGCCATTTGGGCTTTTGGTTCACTGGGTATTCTCATGCGGATCGGTTTTCACAAGGTGGCCCGCGTCGAATGAAAACATCCGCCATCCTGTTGGCCTACATCGCGATACTCCTTGTACATCTCTATGCGCGGTGGGAAGAAGAGGCCATGCTCGCCATGTTCACCAAACCGGCTTTGCTCGGTACCCTGATACTGTATTTCGTTCTCTCCATTCGCAAGCAGAAATCAACTCGCTTTGGATGGCTCATCCTCGGTGGATTGGTATTGTCGCTCATGGGTGACGTGTTTCTGATGTTTGATGCCGACAACAATCCGTATTTTATGTATGGCCTCGGATCCTTTCTCCTCGCCCATATTTTTTACGCAATCGCATTTACCCGCACCTATCTTTCTCACCATACCATTCCACTGCTAAAGCGCCATGGCTGGGTGATGATCGCTATAGTAGCCTACGGACTGTATTTTTTCAGTCTGATCAAAAATCACCTCGGCGACATGTTGGGGCCGGTGTTGATTTACACCCTGGTGATCACCGTGATGTTGCTCATGGCTTTCAACCGGTATGAAAAAGTGAGCACCAAAAGTTTTTGGAGCATTGCCCTTGGTGCGGTTCTGTTTACCGCTTCCGACAGTCTGCTGGCGTGGAATAAATTTGTGGAACCTCTGGAATTTGGTGATTTGGCGATTATAGGAACTTATGGGTTGGCGCAGTTGGGGATAACGGTGGGGGCGGTTTATCAGATGAGGGATTTGAAATGATTAGATGATTTGAGGATGTGATGATTTGAGGATTACCTCCCTTCGGTCGGTGAGATCGCTCCCTGACGCTCTGGTCAGGATTTTCAACGTTCCTCGCTAAGTTAGAGGATTTGTTGATCAGATGAGCATGCCCCAATAATTGCCGGGCGGCTTCTGAGAGAAACTAAAAACCAAGAATTAAAAACCAAAATCTTTTTCAACATGAAGAAAATGAAGGGGTTAAGAAAATGAAGATGAGGTGTGGGGCTGCAGGCAGCCCGTGAAGAAAATGAAGAGCAGCCTGACCGCCGGCAGGCGGGCAAGCAGCTGTGTTGATTAGCGGATTAGATGATTTGTTGATCAGATGATGAGCATTTCCCAATGTTGCCGGGCGGCTTTAGCCCCCGGCAAACGGCAGGTGGGGATTCGGGCTTTAGCCCAATGGTTTTAAAAAATATCTTCCAATGGCTTTAGCCAAATTTTTCAATTGTCCTGAACATGGTTGGGCCCGGTTACGCTCGTAGTGGTCAGAGACCTTGCCAGTCGATCTCGGATTTGAGAATCAGACTCATCCACTAACATTCTGCCGTGCACTGCAAGAAACTTTTTACCATCTAAACTTTCAAGCCAATAAAATCTCTGCTGGTATATTTAATCCTTTATAGAGCGATTTTATCATACCCAAAGTCAGCCCTCTTTTTCTATTGAGTATCTCACTCACCCGGCTTTGGCTACCGAGATATGGAATCATATCCGCTTTGGTCATTCCCATTTGCTCCATGCGAAATTTAATCGCATCAATTGGATCAGGTGGTGCGATCGAATAATGCTTCATTTCGTAGGATTCAACCAGGGTCACCAACAAGTCCAACTCATCCCCTTCCATGGAATCTTTCTTTGACCCCCATAATTTCTCAATTCTGCCTATTGCAGTCAGGTAATCCTGCTCCGTTTTAATCGGTCGAATATCCATAATCAAATCCTTTTTGCATCAATAATGTCATATTGTTTGTGCGTTCCGACAAACCTTATGAAGATCACTTGAAATTGATAATTTACTCCTACAATCAAAAGTAATTGGAATATCCCGATTTGGGATAATGGCGATGACTTATTCAGCGGTGTGATTTTGTTTTGGAAATTTGGCAATGGGATTGGTTCTCAATTTAAACCAAGTCTCACCTCACCACCGTCACCTGAAACTGCATTTTTTCAATTTTTCCCGACAGGCCCTTCACGATGCAGGTGAGTTGGTATACACCATCGGCCACTTCATTTCCGCGCGTGCGTCCATCCCAGAGTTCCAGGGTGGAAGCACCGGAATTATTCGAACCGGTATGGACCTGCTGACCCCAGCGGTTGAATACCTGCCAGGAAATGCTGCTTACGCCAAAAAGCTGTGCCACGAGTTGGTCGTTGAGGCCATCGCCATTGGAGGTGATGATGTTGGGCATGGCGACCTGAATGCCCGGATCCACACGGATCAGGTAAGTGGCTGTATCGGAGCATGATGGATTGTTAACCCATGCCACAAGGCTCACGACAAAGGAACCGCTGTCGGGAAACATATAAAATGCATTTAAAGATGTGCTGAAAGGTTCATCATCCACGAGCCATTCATACCCTGTCGCATTGGTGCTTTGGTTGGAAAAAAATACCGTGAGGGGTGAGTCGCCCGAAGTGGGATTGGGGGTGAAGGCGGCGGTCTGGACGATGTTTAATTCGATTGTTGCCACACTATCCCATGTACAACCCAATGCATCAGAGACAGAGACCGGATAGGTGCCCGGGGCCAGGTTTGAAAAATTGGGGCCAGGTTGCGAAATCTCACCCACGGTGTAAACCAAAGGTGCTTTTCCCGGTGTATTTTCAAAATTAATTCTCCCGGTATTGTTCGGACAGCCCGTTTTGCTGACAGACAATGGTGCAGGTCGTGGAATATCTCCCACCTCCA
>JBGTLS010000493.1:0-14017 GCA_041744015.1 Cryomorpha sp.
ACAATTCGTCTTTCTCCAGTTGAAATTCATCCTGAGGAAAGTGAAAAGTCTGTTCTATAAGATCTATGTACTTGATTTTCATTTTTAAAATTAGAAATTGCTTATGGCAAGTTGGAATGAATCTAAGAAATTACAAAAGGAAATTCGCCACTAAAACTCAAATACGAATGGGCAACATGAAAGCCCTTAACAACTTTGCGAAGGAAATGATCGGGAGATGACCCTTAGGTGTGTAAAAATATCGGACAACTGTGCGGCTGAAAGCCGCGCCTGTATTTGATATTCTTCCCTTGTACGGCCTTCTCATTGCGGGGCGAAATGTATAAATATTTTTCAATCCAAATGCGCAGTAAGATATATGCAGTACAATTTTACCACTTTGAAAACGGTTGAAGGCAATCAGTGTTTAAATTCATGTTAAATCTTCATTACCGGAAGGGCACTCCATGAAATTTGACATATTCTGGTCTGCCCGATGGTTCGATTTACTTCCGTGTTTCCCAGCACATAGATAAAGGCTGGAAAGGGCATTTGGCTGGCCGTTTTGGGCTGGATGGCTATGCGTTCAGGTTGGTGTGGGATTTCCGTATGGTTTATTCCAGAATTACCTGAACTAAATCTCCTCATTCCTCATTGTTCAAAATGGCATGTACCCGGGTTGCATTTGTAGAAAAGGTCTCGTGGTAATATTCATACGTTTCGGTATCATATTGACTTTTGGTTTCTTCCAGGACTTCAAATGCACGTTTGTAACTTGCCTCGGCTTCCAGAAGTTGGCCCAGGTTTTCAAGGGCTTCTCCCCTGCTATCATGGAGATTGGCATCATTCGGGAAGAGCGTTAAAGCCCATTCCATTACGGGCAATGCATCACTCCAACGTTCCTGATATCCGGCTGCATAGGCCAATTTGTTCCATTCATCCGCCCCAGGTGATACGGGGAATCCAGCCCAGTCGGACCTTTGTTCAAATTGATTTTGAAGACTTTCCAAATAGGATGTAGTAGTATCTTCCAGTAACTCAAGAAATTTTTCTTCACCCATAAACCAGAAATCATTGAATGCGATTAATCCTTCTGAAATGGAGCGCAGAGGTGTGGTACTGTGATTTTCATCAGGGTAATAGCGGTAAGTCCATTTGAAATTATCAGCTGGCGAAACCTGATAAACAGAATCGGCATATTCAGAAGCTGCTCTGAAGTTATTTTCCATATTACCCACACCACCGGCTGTCATGAAATGCCAGGCATTGGGTGCATTGCCATTCCTGAGTGCAGCATCTAATCGCGCGGGAAGCAGCCGGTAATCATACATCATATTGGGGCTGATTGAAATTACAGCCAAAAATAACTTTTCGTTTTGCAACATCGAATTGGTCACAAATGTGCCGCCTAAAGAATGCCCCACCCCCAAACGCAACGGACTCGTCTGATAGATTGAATCGACCAATGGAAATACCTCTTCACTGAGAAATATCGATAAGAGATGAGCTTCACCTATCTTAATATCCCCCCATCCTTCTATGGTTCTTTGATCTTCCGGGGCTGTTGTAAACTCCCTGGGCCTGTCTTTCGTGTGCACGCCCACCGCGATGAACTCTGGTGTACTGCCGATAGCAGCAAGGTATGCCGCGGTATAAGCAACCATATCAAAATAAGGTTCAAATTGTGCATCAAACACGTACATCACCGGAAAGGTGTGATCAGGGCCAGTCTGATAAGCAGGCGGTAAATAAATATCAATCGTCCGGGAGTCCCCAAATATGACGGATTCGATGCTATGAGAATATTTCTGTCCTTTGGATTCCTGAGCCTGAACCTGTGATATCAGGCAAGTAAAGATGAAAGCAATTGCATATTTCATAATGTCCCATTTTGATATGGATCAAAACTAAGCACGATGTAAAATGAAAACTTGGTTTTATGGGACAGGTTGATGAAAAATATTCTGTATCATCTCGGCGACCAATAGGTATCGCGGTCACCATATCGTCTGAGTTGTGCAAAAAACGCGCGCGGGCTCAATCCTGTGATCAACTTAAAATGTCGCACGAAGGCTGGCTGGTCATAGTATTGGTGCTCCAAAGCCAATTGCGTAAAACTGGTTTTGCCGTCCTCATTATAATATTGATTGAGGGCATTTCTAAAACGAATCAGCCTCTTGTACCCTTCTACAGAAATACAAAGGTGTCTCTGAAACATACGCAAAAGCGTCTTGCGGCTTATATTAAAATGCAATGCCAAATCTTCAACGGCTATCCCTCCCGAACTTTTAAGCAATAAGTCCACAGCTTCAGAGATTACTCCATTTTCAAAACCATTGTACTTTGACGTCATGAAAGCATCGAGTAATTTCACCCGATCAATTGATTCGTCAGCATAAATGGTGCGGTTAAGTGCTTCCAGTTCCGGGCCAAATTGATCAAAAATATTCTCAGTAGCCGGTGCTATCTCTGAGAGATTCTGATTTACAAAATGATTGATCCCAAGCGATTCGAAAGCGATTCCGAGTTTTCGGAATACGCCATTGATCTGCACATGTATCCGGGAATCGTAATTACGCGAAAAGATGGTAATAGAAGAACTTTTCCTGCCTGGATAAATTTCCCATCCCTGGGGTCCCGGCTTTCTTTCCGAATCCAGATAACATGTCACTGCATTGCGGAAGTGCGGATAATACTCAAATGAAGTTCTTCCCTCCGGATCATTTGAATAATGGAGATAATAATAAGCGATGTACTTTTTTAATACCTTACATTCTGGTAAGTATGTGAGGAATATATCAGAAGGCTGGCGTTTAACACTCATACACTACCCATACATTTTCCAGATACCAACATAGTGACTCACAGCTCCCCCCAGAGTGAAAACATGCCAGATGGCGTGGTGAAATGGAATGCGACGTACGAGATAAAAGACCACGCCCAGGGTGTAGAACGCACCGCCAAGAGCTATCCAAAAGACCTGCTCTGCCGGTAGACTTTGTTTGAAAGATTCAGGTGCTGCCACAATGAGCCAACCCATCGCGAGGTATATTAAGGTAGATATGACCCGGAATTTTCCTGTAAAAAACACCTTGAAAATGGTGCCCGCCGCGGCGAGACCCCAAAGTACGATGAGCATGAAGCGTGCATCCGGCGGATCGGCATACCAAAGCAAATACGGTGTGTAAGTACCGGCAATCATGTAATAAATGCTGATGTGATCCCAGATTTTCATCAGGTATTTGCGCTCTGGTTGACCCTGATAATGGTACAAGGTGGAAAATCCAAAAACCATTAAAAATCCTACGCCATATGCCAAGGCACCAAAAACATCACCTTTTCCGGAAGGACCATCTTTGGCTACAGCCCAAACCAGCAAAGGAAGGGCTATGAGCCCAAATCCAAACCCAACGAGATGCGTGAGTACGTTGGCGCGTTCGTGCGCGGGAGAATAATCGGCCATGAATCAATTTGATATCGCCAAAAATAGAAATTGCTCAAATAAAAATCTTGAAAATTCCTACATAATGACATAGCGCACCCCCCAGCACAAAAAGGTGCCATACAGCGTGGTGATGACGGAAAAAGCTACCCAGATAAAATACCAAACCCGCCAAATAAACCATGGCTCCGGCCAAAATCCATCCGGTCTGAGCTGAAGGAATGGCAGATTTGAAAGATTCCGGAGCGGCGACAATTATGAGACCCATTGCCACATAAATCAGCATAGAAAAAATCCGAAACTTTCCGGTAAAAAATATTTTCATTATGGACCCCACCAATGCAAGTCCCCAACAGATTACCAGCATTCCGACGCGATCTTCAGGAGCGGCATACGCCAAAATAAAGGGTGTGTATGTGCCGGCAATCATGAAGTAGATTGCGATGTGGTCCCAAATTTCCAGTCTGTTTTTCAATCCTGGTTGGTGAAAATGATGGTATAAGGCAGAAAATGTGAAAACCATGATAAAACCCATGCCATAAACCAGTGCGCCTAACAAGTCCCAGTCAGTGGAATAGGGTGCGAGAAAGACCACAGTAATGAGGATGGGTACAGCCACAACGCCGATCCCGAGGCCGATAAAGTGGACCAATGCATTGATTTTCTCCTGCTCCCGGGTAAATTCCATATAACAAAGGTCTGAAATAAAAGTCGGCAGGTCAGCGCAAGTCGGGATTGCTTCTGTTAAACCTTGCTATGAAGGAATTTTCGCTATCCAGCTGTTTACACATTTTCGGTCAATTCTAATGCGTTATTTATGAGTACGTTCTGATTGACAAAATCGAGCAGGATGCGATCGACAATAACCTGCGCGTTGTCGGGATATTGAATCTGAACAACGGAATCTGTGAGAAGCCAACGTTCCAGATCACCGTGCCATTTTCTTTTAAGGGATTTGATGACTGGTACGCCCAGATTTTTGAGCGCAACAGCGTTGCACTGCTGTTCAAACTGTTTTTTCATCGGGATCACCATAAGCTTTTTACCGAGGAAGAGCACCTCTGAAGTGGTGGCAAAACCAGCTGCACATATTACCCCGGTGCATGAGGCGAGCATTTTCAGAAAAAGTTCATCATTAATGGGATGAACCGAAATATTGTCTTCTTTATAAGAGTCGATGCTGTGTTTTGAGAAAACGGTCCAATTGGTCTGACGGAATTGCGACAGTGTTCGGATTATTTTGGAATCCTTGAAAGAAGGCAGATACACCACGTAGTGATTTTCCCGCGACACCTCCAGATTCCTGATCGCTTTCCGGATTACAGGAGTGGTAATAAATGGGTCGATGGACTGATAATAAAATCCATATGCCACATCAATCGGGGCATAATACTTTAGTACTGCACGGCCAATCCTGTCGAACTTTGGTTTCAAAAGCTTTTTAATTCTCCGGTCAGAAAGCACACACTGATTGCTCAGGCCGACGCAGGGAACGTGTTGTCTGCGCGCCGCCCATGCTGACACAGGTTCAAAGTCGTTGATCACCAAATCGTACCCGGTGAGATCGAGGGATTGTATTTCCCTCAAAAACCGGGTGGTATTACCTTTCCACCACGTATTGAAATAATCAACTCCACCTTTTTTTCCAAACTTAAATCCGAGACCCTTTAAGCGGAATTCAACAGGCTGGTCCAGGCCCAGTTCAGCGTGCATACCTGAAATCAATACATCTACTGAAGCCCTCCTTTCGAGTGCAGGTAAAATCTCCCGTGCCCGGGAAATATGCCCATTGCCAGTGCCCTGAATGGCGTACAGGATTTTCATGAGCCCAACATTTTAAATTCAGCCACGAGGTTGTTAAAGATCATTTGCGTAGTGAAATGTGTTTCCATTTCTGATTCAATTTCATCGGTAATATCGGCTACGTCTTCGTGGTGGTAAAGGGCCCATTTGCCCTTGTGGTATTCCAGGGCGGTAAGATTTTCAACCCAATCACCGGAATTGAGGTATATCACTGATCCTTTTTCCCCATGGATCTCTTTGATGACAGGTTGGTGAATATGGCCGCAGATCACATAGCGAAAACCACTGGCACTGGCTAAATCTGCTACGAGTTGTTCGAAATTATTGACAAAGCTCACGGCACTTTTTACACTGTTTTTAATCTTTTTTGAAAGAGAAAGTTTGCCTCTTCCCATTTTCATGGAAATGGCATTCACAAAACGATTGATCAGAATTAATATGTCATACCCAACGCCTCCCATTTTGGCGAGCCATTTGGAGTGTTGCATGGTGACATCGAATACATCTCCATGAAAAATCCACGCATTTCCGTCTTTCAACGGCAGGGTCAATTTGTTTGCTATTGATAGCGAACCCAATTCGAAACCGGCAAAACGCCGGAGCATTTCATCGTGATTTCCCGTTACATAAGTCACTTTCACACCTTTTCCGATCAGGGTCATCAGGTGTTTGATCACTTTCATATGACTCTTGGGCCAGTATCGTTTGTTGAATTGCCAGATATCGACAATGTCTCCATTGAGAATGAGATGCCCCGGCTCTACACTTTTGAGATACCGCAGCAAATCGGAAGCATGGCAACCATAGGTGCCCAAATGCACATCAGAAATGATGATCACGTCGACTTCCCGTCTTTTTTTCATTTTTTGGTTGGATATATTTATGAAGAAAATGATAAAGGGGATGAATTGACATTGCCTTCGGGCAAAAATCGGTGGGGATCAACAAACCAGTAGATATGCGGTTATACCGATTTATCTTTGCGTAGTTGAAGTTCCGGACAAAGACCTTGTAACATACTGCACCGACAGTCATCTCAAGTGGTTTTAGCAAAACTAGGGCTGTGACGTGAACCAGGGGTTATAAAGGCATTAAATTAAGGTTAACCGACAGATTTTCAATGAACAAATACACACTCATAAGTTTTCGGGCGCATGGCTAAAATTGGCATTGCCGGAGCCGGGGTGGCGGGTATGGCGGCAGGTATCCGGCTGCAATCGCAGGGACATGAAGTGGATATTTTTGAGGCTAATTCTTTTCCCGGTGGAAAACTTCACCAGTTTTCTCAGGATGGATACCGGTTTGATGCAGGGCCTTCACTTTTCACCATGCCTCATTTGCTCGATGATGTATTCGTCAGAGCTGGCAAAAATCCCAGGGATTATTTCAGTTATCAACGCATAGACCCGGGATGTCATTATTTTTGGGAAGATGGTACTGCTTTTTCAGCCTATGCCGATCTGGAGAAATTCATCAAAACGGCGTCTGCCACTTTTGGCGAAAGCGAAAAAAACCTGCGGACTTATTTCAGGAAAGCCTTTGATCTCTATGATATGACGGAAGATGTTTTTCTCAAAAACAGTCTTCACAAGGCTTCTACTTATCTAAAACTATCCACGCTCAAATCGTTTGCACAATTGTACAAAGCGCGACTATTTGAAAACATGCATGAGGTCAACAAGTCTGCTTTTGACAATCCCAAACTCACCCAGGTTTTTGACAGGTATGCAACCTACAATGGATCGAATCCTTACCAGGCTCCTGGCACATTGACTGTAATTCCTACCCTTGAATACCGCTGGGGAACCTTTTTGCCGGAAGGCGGAATGAATGCCATCAGTAAAGCGCTGCACAAACTCGGGGTGGACATCGGCGTGAAATTTCACTTTGGAGAAAAAGTAGAATCAATTGATGTGGAAAATGGTCGGGTGGCCGGATTGACAACGTCAGAAAACACTTACCGGCGCGATACGGTGGTGAGCAATATGGATGTGGTGGGCACTTTCGCACATCTGTTGAAAGGACAAAAGGCTCCCCGTCGGATTTTGAAACAGGAGAGATCGTCGTCCGCATTGATATTTTACTGGGGTGTAAAAAAGCAATTTCCGCAAATGGGACTTCACAATATATTTTGGAGTAACGATTACAGGAAAGAATTCAAAACACTTTTTGAAGACAATAATATCACCTCCGACCCGACAGTGTACGTCAATATTACCTCAAAACACATCGATGATGACGCACCAACCGGTTGTGACAATTGGTTTGTAATGATCAACGCGCCGCATATGGCCGGACAAGATTGGAAAGCCCTTGCGGAAAAAACGCGGGGCAATGTTTTGCGAAAGCTGAACAGGATGCTCGGTTGCGATATAACATCGCTCATTGCAACTGAGCGGATTCTCGACCCTCCCGGCATAGCATCTCAAACTTCGAGTTATCTCGGTTCACTCTATGGCACAAGCTCCAACAGCAGAATGGCAGCATTTCTGCGCCAGCCGAATTTCCATTCTTCCATCAAAAACCTGTACTTCTGTGGAGGCAGTGTGCATCCGGGTGGAGGGATTCCCTTATGTTTGCTCTCGGGAAAAATCGTAAGCGACTTAGCAGGATGAGGAAAATAGAGTCTCTTGATCAGTTTAAATCCAAAAAGGCGGGGATCAGCATTCTTATTGTGTTGCACATCGTCGGTGTAGCCGGGTTTCTTTCGCCTTTGTCTGATTGGTTTGTTTTTCTCACCCCGGTCAATCTCATTATTACCGCCGGCATGATTTGGGTCGATTCGAAGACAGATAACAGACTTGGATGGCCCATTGCCCTGGTCATTATGCTTATCGGATATTTAATTGAAGTATTGGGTGTCCATACCGGGTTGATATTTGGCGACTATGCGTACGGGGACGTTTTAGGATGGAAAATTCTTCAGGTACCTCCGTTGATTGGTGTTAACTGGCTCATTGTGATATGGGGAGGATTTTCTCTCGCGGTTCATCTTGAAATTTCGAGACGATTCAGATGGTTGGTGACTGCATTACTTGTCACAGGACTTGATTTATTGATCGAACCAGTTGCAGTACATTTTGAGTGGTGGTCATGGGCAGGTGGAATGCCAACGTTTCAAAACTATCTGGCCTGGTTTGTAACAGCTGCTGTGATGGCCGGCATTTTTGAAGCATACCCACTCGTGAAGAAACCCCGGCTCGGTATGGTCGCTTTTATTTGCCAAATCCTTTTCTTTGGAATACTCTATCTCGCAATACGGTAATCCGTGATAAAAACAGTTTTAAAAATAATATTTGCCCTTGCAGGAATTGTGCTGCTGATCTGGTTTCTGATTCAGATCCAGACGATTCTGGCCTATCTGCTTGTCGCCTGGATTGTGGCACTTATCGGACGACCCATCTACAACCTTTTCGGTCGGCTGCACATTCGAGGTAGAATCCTGCCCGCAGGCGTGAGGTCTATTCTTACAATGCTCATCATTTTTTGTGCGATTGGAATGGTTATCGCCATGTTTCTTCCACTCATATTCTTTGAAATAAAACATTTGAGTCAGCTAGACACCAATGATATACGGGCTTCGGTCGATCCGCTTATCACCTGGTTGAAGGATATTGGTGGCAGGTTCAATATTGAGTCAATGCGCGAGCTTGATGAAGCACAAATCCTGACTTACATTTATAATTCCATCAACTTCGGGGCGATACCCGATATGCTAAACGCCGTGCTGGGCATATTTGGAAATACTTTGGTTGCGGTTTTTTCGGTGGCCTTTATCACGTTTTTTTTCCTCAAAGACAGAGATATGTCGACCAACTTAATTCTATATCTGGTGCCTGCCTCCAAGGAAGAAAATATGCGTCGGATTGTGGTGAATACCCGATTGACCCTTTCGCGCTATTTTCTTGGCCTTGTCATGCAGATTACCGCTGTAGCGCTGTGTGTATTTGTGGGACTGAGCATTGTGGGTGTGGAAAATGCCCTGCTGATTGCATTTTTCAGCGGTCTTGCCAACCTTATCCCCTATTTGGGACCCTGGATCGGCGCACTCTTTGGGTTGTTTATACTGGTGTCGAATAATATTGATGCATCATTTGCAGAAGTGGTCAAGCCAAAAATCTACGGTTTGTTGATTGTATACGCCATCACACAAATGATCGACAACTACATTCTTCAACCCACCATATTTTCAAACAGCATCCATGCCCATCCGCTGGAAATATTTATCGTAATACTGATTGCGGGAACGCTCGGGGGTGTAATAGGTATGATAGTGGCTGTACCGCTCTATGCTTTCTTTCGCATCGTGTTTATGGAGCTCAACCGTGAATTTCGCTTTTTGGAAAACATTAAATCCAAGTAAGTCAGGTATTTACCCATTATTTACGAACTATCTGAAAACCTAAAGACCCTTCTCGATTGAAGGGTCTTTAGGGCTATGAAACAGAAAAACTATCCTGAGAACATCCGGTAACCACGTTAGAGTGAGACGATGAAAGAAGTGATTACCGTTAAGACATCTCTCAAGTGACTTCAAAGTAAGATATTCTTTTTAACATATACAAGTGTTCGAAAACATTCTTGGAATCTTATTTATTCACAACCTATTTAATCGACTGTTTTACAAACGCTTACTCATTGCAAATTTTCTATGAATTTTAACATTTCCACCCTGGATAATCATTGCACCTTCAATATTGGAATCAGGAAAACGTCGTTGAGTATGCACTGACTCTTTATAGTATTCAATTGATCGTGCGCTTTTGCAAAAAGAGGAATTTTGAAATGATGGTAAATTCATATATTCACCGCCCGTATCTTCTAAAACCTGTATTGAATGAATCGAATACGCAGTATCATCTTATTGCCATATTTTTTGGGACTTTGTTTGATTGTTTCGGCCCAATCAGAGAATATCTCCCTTGAAAAAATCTGGAAAAGCGGTGAATTTTCCCCGAAATATGTATCCGGGATTCGCAGTATGCAGGATGGACTTCATTACACGAGTTCTACAAGCAAAAATGGAGAGCAGTTCATTGTTAAATATGCTTACGCTGATGGCAATGCAACCGACACTATACTGCGCGGTAAGACTTTAAAAAATGAGGCCGGGAATCCCATACGTTTTTCCAGCTATGATTTCAACCCCGACGAAACAAAACTATTGCTCGCCACGGATGAAGAGTCCATATACCGGCATTCGTCAAAAGCGCATTACTATGCAGTTGATATTGCTACCGGTAAAATATCTCCTATTACCGAATTTGGGTTAGGCAAGCAGCAACTGGCTTCATTCTCCCCAACATCAAATCAGGTGGCATTCGTCCGCAACAACGATCTGTACATTTCTGACCTGGATAAAAACACAGAATTGCGAATAACGATGGATGGTGAATGGGGTGAAATCATCAACGGTGCAGTGGATTGGGTGTACGAGGAAGAATTCAGCTTTCACAGAGGGTTTTACTGGTCGCCAAAAGGAACTAAAATAGCATATTACAGATTTGACGAAAGTGAGGTCCCAGAATTTGACCTGACGATATATGACGGCCTCTACCCTTCTGAATACCGATTCAAATATCCGAAAGCCGGGGAGCGAAATTCAGAAGTGCGCATCAAAGTGTACCAACTTAATTCAGGAGAAACCGTGGAAATGGATATCAACGCCAATCCCGAGCAATACATCCCCCGGATTAAATGGACCGAAAGTGATGATCAGCTCGTGATGATGCGCATGAACCGCCATCAGAATAAACTCGATTTTCTCCTGGCTGATTTGAATAAATCCACTGGAAAAAAAGTTTCTGTCAAAAATATTTATACCGAAAAATCCGATACCTACATAGAAGTAAACGACAACCTGATTTTTCTGAATGACGGACAACACTTTGTGTGGAACAGCGAAAAGGACGGATGGAATCACATTTACATCTACGACTTCAACACGAACGAAGTGGGGCAGGTAACCAAAGGAAATTGGGAAGTGATCGACTTCTATGGGGTCGATCAGAAATCGCAAACCATTTATTTCTCCGCTGCCATTGAAAGCGCGGTGGAAGTAGCTGTATATGCAATGCCGTATGGAAGTGTAGTCAAAGATTTCAAAAAAACGAAAAAGTCTGTGGTTCCGAAACAGGATATGCGGGAAAAGCTCACGAAACTGACACCCAACCGGAATACGAATGATGCCAATTTCAGTGAAAGCTTTGCCTATTTTATCAATTTCGAATCGTCAGCTGATATGCCTTATAAAATTGGCCTCTTTAATAGTAAGGGCAAAAAAATCAGGGATCTGGAGGATAATGAAGCGCTGAAAGGTCGACTAAAAAATTATACCCTCCAACCAAAAGAGTTCGGCACATTTACCACGGAGGCCGGTCATGACCTCAACTACTGGATGATCAAACCGGCGGGCTTTGATGCTTCAAAATCTTACCCCGTCATGTTCATTGTGTATGGTGGCCCTGGTAGCAATACCGTAAAAAATTCCTGGGGTGGTTCCGACTATTTCTGGCATCAGCACCTGGCTCAATTGGGATATATGGTGATTTCGGTAGATCCACGCGGCACCATGCGCCGTGGTCGGGATTTCAAACACAGCACATATCTCGAACTCGGGAAGCTTGAAACCGAAGATATGATCGCTTCCGCCAAACATTTTGGAAGTCTGGACTACATCGATTCAGACCGAATCGGGGTGATGGGCTGGAGTTATGGCGGATATATGAGTTCACTCTGCCTTACCAAAGGTGCGGAATACTTCCAACTGGGCATTGCGGTGGCTCCGGTTACCAACTGGCGCTATTACGACACCGTATACACCGAGCGCTTCATGCGGACCCCATTCGAAAATCCCTCCGGATACGACGACAACTCCCCCATCAACTTTGTGGACCAGATCAAAGGCCACTTCATGTTGGTGCATGGTTCCGGCGACGACAATGTCCATTATCAGAATAGCATGGAAATGATTAAAGCCCTGGTGGATGCCGATGTACAATTTGAACTCGCTATTTATCCCAACAAAAACCACGGTATTTATGGGGGAAATACGCGTTACCACCTTTTTACCAAAATGACGGATTTCATTATTTCCAATCTATAGTCGGCGCGAATCATATTTGTTTAAATTTGGCCGCTTAACCTTAAGAAATTAACCAATGACACAAGAGACCGCTATTCTGGATCCCATAGACCCAAATTTACCATCAGAAGGTCATCCCAATGGTCTGATGACCCTCTTCTTTTCAGAAATGTGGGAACGGTTTTGTTATTACGGAATGCGGGTACTTCTTACGTTGTATCTCGTAAAATCGCTGATGAAAGGTGATGCTGAGGCAGCAATGATCTACGGGGCATATACCGGGCTCGTTTACGCCGCTCCTATTCTCGGAGGTCGTATGGCTGACAGGTATCTCGGTTACCGATATGCCGTTTTGCTCGGTGCAATCCTGATGGCAATTGGAGAATTTATCATTCTCGGTGGCAATGAGACTTTTCTTTTGATCGGGATGGGGGCTCTTATTATTGGGAACGGTTATTTTAAAGCCAATATTTCTACCATCGTCGGTAAACTATACAGGGATAATGATCCCCGGCGCGATTCCGGATTTACGATTTTTTACATTGGAATAAATATAGGCGCCTTGCTTGCTACCACCGTGGTGGCTTATGTCGGCGAGACTTATGGTTTCGACAAAGGATTTGCGCTCGCGGGCTTTGGTATGCTCCTGGGTCTCGTTATTTTTTGGGCGGGCCGGAAAACCTATTCAGCTGCAGAAGGTTTGGAAATTACACCTGCAGGTCATAAGTTGCTTTTCGGAACGATTAAAACTGCTCACGTCATTGCTTTGGGCTCCCTCTTTTTAATTCCGGTGTGTTACTTTTTGATTTTCAGAAATGAAATACTGGATTATCTCCTATTAGGCTTATTTGTATACGTAGCCTATTCATTGATCTCAGCGGGCAGAAAAGAAGACATCGCACAAGGCGTCAATGTTTGGCGCGACCGGATGATTGCCCTGATTATCTTTATGGTAATCAATATTACATTTTGGGCCTGTTTCGAACAAGCCGGCACATCCTTAACCCTCTTTGCAGATAGGAATGTGGACCGGTTTGTTGGCGGTTGGGAAATGCCTGCGTCCATGACGCAGTTCTTCAATCCGTTTTTTATCATCGTTTTTGGGTCCATCTTTTCAGTGATGTGGGTGAAACTTTCCAAAATTGGAAAGAATCCAAGTATTCCCCTCAAGTTCGCATTTGGTATAATCCAACTTGCAGCCGGATTTTTGGTGACCATGGTTGGAATGATGTTCGTGAATGACGCCTTTCAGGTTCCACTGCTCACCTTGTTGTTCCTGTATCTCCTTCACACCACCGGAGAATTGTTCCTATCGCCTATTGGTTTGAGCATGGTTACGAAACTCTCACCGCGAAACATTGCAGCCACGGCCATGGGCGGATGGTTCCTGAGTTTTGCAATTGCCAATTACATCGGCGGAAAAATCGCTGCTCTCACAGGTGGACATGATGCATCCGGTCAAACCCTTTCCCTGGAAGAAGGTCTTGAAAAGTATATTACCATTTTCTCCACCATTGGATACGTTCTATTGGGTATTGCTTTAATCATTATTCTTACCTCTAAACAGCTCAATAAACTGATGCACGGCGTACGATAATTACTGGCATTGAGATTGCAATGGGGCGGGATGTCTTGTTTGAGTAATTTCTTAAATTTGAAAATTAATTTTCACATCCTATGAAAGCATTACTGTTTATCATTCCGCTCCT
>JBGTLS010000494.1:0-5857 GCA_041744015.1 Cryomorpha sp.
TTGAAATGATCTTTACATAAAATATCTTTAACAATACTATTTGAACAACAATTCTGGTGAGACTTTTCTATAAAAACCTATTTGTCTGTGTGTGCACAATCGTGTCTTTGAATCTACACGGACAAAATTCGCCCAACATTATATTTTTGTTTTTTGACGATCTGAATATCGCGGGTACCACCTTTGGTGGTGATCCGCAGGTGGAAACACCAAACTTTCAGAGGTTGGCTGATATGGGCGTGAATTTTACCAATGCGCATTCTAATTCTACCATCTGTTCGCCTTCCCGCGCCAGTGTTTTTACTGGTTTGTATCCTCATACCTCAGGATATTATGGATATAATATGGGGGAAAATTTTTATTACTTGAACTCGGTATTAAACTCAGTCGACGATATGTTTGTCCATTTTAAAAATAATGGATATGGTGTTTATGGTTCCGGTAAAATTTACCATAGTGCTCAGTATTTGTATGAAGACTCGTTTACGGATTTCGGATTTTTTCTACCGGCAGGTCCGTATGTTTCCATACCTGGTAATCCGCAAGTAGGCTTTCATACACATCCTTCTATGCCCTCTGGATTTTCAAGTTTCGTTGATGGGATTGCACCTCTTTCAGATATTCCAACTTTTGGAAATTATACGGGCTGGGTAAACAGAGATGGCACGCCGTTTTTCTATGAAAACGATTCTGTGCGGGATAAGCTGGTGGATGAATTGACGCTGGATTATGGACTGGATGTTTTAGCAAATAGTGATGAAAATACCTCTGTATTTTTAACATTGGGTATTCAGAGGCCTCATTCGCCTTTTTACTTGCCGAAAAAATATTTTGATATGTATCCAATATCTGAAATCGTATTGCCCGAAATTTTAGAAGATGATCTTGACGATGTGCCGGTTGCTTTTATGAACAATCGATGGAATTCCTGTGGAGGCACCGATGGATTTCAGGCGCTTTTAGAAGCCTCAGCAGATAGCTCAGATCAACAGTGGTGGCTGAAGCGTTATATGCAGGGGTATTACGCAGGGATTAGTTTTGTGGATGATTTGGTTGGGCAATTATTGGATAGTCTTGAATCTCATAATTTGCTTGACAACACCTACATAATCCTCACTTCGGATCACGGCTATCACCTGGGTGAAAAATCAATGATCAGAAAAACGACATTGTATGATGTTAGTACGCGAATCCCGCTGATAATTGCAGGACCCCAAATGGCGAAGGGGACCATTTGTCCTTTTCCTGTTTCTCTTATAGATATTTACCCGACCATTGTTGATTTAGCTGGAATTCCTGCCCCTGATTATCAATTTGACGGTTTTTCCCTGCAACAATTTTTACGAACACCGCATCTACCAAATTGGGGCGGGAACGATTATGTAATTTCTCATGTTGCTTCTGATGAGAGATTAGTGCCCGGCATGGAGGCATTGCCACTTCACCAGCATCATTCTGTCCGCACCATCGACAAAAGATATACACTTTATGCAACCGGAGAAGAAGAATTTTATGATCATCTTATCGATCCCAATGAGTGGTTCAATCTCGCTGGTGATTCCCAGTACGAATTGGAACAAAAGACTTTGAAAATTAAGCTGCTCAATTCCCTTGGAATTGCTGATGATGTGCAGGAGTTCTATCCTCAACGGTGTTTCTATCACGGTGGATTTGAACAAAAATTTAATGGTTGGAAAATGGGTCCGGGCAATTTCAATCAGGTGAATATTGTTTCTGACGGTAATCAAACGGAAGGAGATTACTATGTACGAATGAATAGCAATGGTAGTACCACCATGAACAATAAAAATTTACTGTTGGAAAATGGTACGAAGTATTCAGTGACGTTTGATGCAAAGACAAATAATCCTGGAAGTTTAATTGGAATTGATATTTCCCGGGACGGTTCCTCAGGAATTGAAGTTTTGTATTCCAAAATCCATAGAATAGGACCAGAATGGAAGAAGTATGTATTCTCATTCGTTTATTTGCAGCCGACAGAACGTTTTAATACCTCATTTCGAATTCGCGGACTTAACCTGGCGAGTTATGACATTGACAACGTGGAGGTGATAAAGCGTATAGATCCAAATTTACCCAATATCTCTCCTTTGAATCTGAATTTGGAAGTGTTTCCCAATCCGGTCACAGATAATGTATTTCACTACCGCATTTCAGGATACATTGACCTTGTTCCATCGGTTTTAAATATCCGGATATTTGACCAACATGGCAAACAGGTTTTTGAGATACGAACTCCAAACGTGAATGAAGGATCTATAAACCTTCCACAATTGGCGCCTGGTATATATTTTGCGCAATTCACTTCCGGAACTTATTACGCGACCAGAAAGATTACCATACTGTAAGTATTTGATTTCTTGTAAAACCACCATTAAATGAAACAGAAGCGGTCTCATTTCTGAGGTTTTGCTATTGGGTCCTTTAATCGGCTTGAATCGGAAAGGGTTTAGAAAAATTTATTCCAATGAGCGTTCTCCATCGAGGTCCATTGTTTTAAATCGGTTGTAGCTCATACGTCAGGTTATTGCGGAGTACAAAGCGATTCAGTTCGCGACAATTGAATTGATGACTTGTTTTAGCGTATGGTTTGAATATTTCAGAAAGTAACGATGAAAACACCCCCTTGTATTTTACTGTGGGTATTCAAAGATCGCATTCACCTTTCTACGTACCTAAAAAGTGTATTGATCAGTATCCCATATCGGGAATTATGTTGCCCGATGTTTAGGAAAATGAACTTGACGATGTACCTCGTTTTTTGAATAAATGATTTAACTCATGGAGTGGATTCATAGACCAGCAGTAGTGGTTGAAAACGATATACGCTGGGATACTACGCAGGTATTGATTTCGTGGATGATCTGATTGGGCAATTACTGGATAGCCTTGAATCTCAATACCTGTTGGAAAACACTTGCATCATTCTCACCTCAGATCATGGTTCTCAACTGAGTGAAAAATCGTTGATCAGAAATACAAGATTGAATGATGCCAGTACCGGAATACCGCTGATCATTGCAAGTCCCAAAGTTACTAAAGTTAGCACCTCAACTTTTCCTGTTTCGCTTATAGATATTTACCCGACCCTGATGGATTTAGCGGATAATTCACCTCAGGATCATCAACCTGACGGATATTCGTTAAAACCATTGTTTCAGAATCCCCAAGGTTCATGAAATAACCTTGATTGGAAACGGATTCGAAAAATTTTTCCAATGATTGCAAGCGGATTAATTGTTGTAATGTCTTTTTTTTTACCTATTCTAAGATCCAGATGAGATATTTTTCCACTTTCCTGTTTAAATGTGCGATTACACTGCTTTCTTTCTTTTAATTCGCTGAACGGACAAAATTCACCAAACATTATATTTTTGTTTTTCGACGATCTGAATATCGCGGGTACCACCTTTGGTGGTGATCCGCAGGTGGAAACACCAAACTTTCAAAGACTGGCTGACATGGGAGTAAACTTTACCAACGCCCATTCCAATTCCACCCTTTGTTCACCGTCAAGAGCCAGTGTATTAAATGGTTTGTATCCTCACACATCAGGTTATTACGGAGTACAAATGCTGCAAAATACGTATTATATGAATTCTGTTTTAAATTCAGTAGATGATATGTTTGCCCATTTTAAAAATAATGGATATGGAGTTTATGGTACTGGTAAGATATATCATGGCTCTCACACCTTTTATGAGAATTCATTCACGGACTATGGCATGTTTCAATTAGCTGGTCCATTTGTATCTATTCCTGGTAATCCTCAGGTTGGCTTCCATACGCACCCTTCAATGCCTGCCGGGTTTTCTAATTCACACGATGGCATAGCGCCTCTATCCGATATTCCAACGTTTGGAAATTATACTGGTTGGGTAAATATTGATGGATCACCATTTTATTATGAAAATGATTCAGTCAGGGATAAGATGGAAGATGAAATTACAGTGGATTATGGACTGGATGTTATAACGAATAGCAATGCCAATACTCCCTTTTTTTTAGCATTGGGAATTCAAAGACCGCATTCACCTTTTTATTTACCCAAGAAGTATTTTGATAAGTATCCCATTTCTGAAATTGTATTGCCCGCAATTTTGGAAGATGATCTTGACGATGTGCCAGTTGCTTTTATGAATAATCGATATAATTCATGGAGCGGATTCGTGGGATTTCGCATTCTTTTGGAAGCCTCAGCTGATAGTTCTGACCAGCAGTGGTGGTTGAAACGATATATGCAGGGATATTACGCAGGAATTAGTTTTGTGGATGATTTAATTGGACAGTTCCTTGATAGCCTTGAAACCCATAATTTACTTAATAACACCTACATCATTCTCACCTCAGATCATGGTTATCATTTGGGTGAAAAATCGTTGATCAGAAAAACAACCTTGTATGATATCAGCACAAGGATCCCCCTGATTATTGCTGGACCCGGAATTGCAAAGGGAACCATTTGTCCATTTCCTGTTTCACTTATCGACATTTACCCGACCGTGGTAGATTTAGCTGAGATTAATACCCCAGATCATCGTCTTGATGGTTTTTCGTTGCTACCATTGTTGCGAAATCCTCAGAGAAAGGATTGGGGGGGAAATGAATTTGTAATATCTTATTTAGCTTCTGATGAAAAAATAACTTTGGGAACACCGTCACTCCCTCTTCACCAGCATCATTCTATTCGAACCATTGACAAAAGATATACACTTTATGCCACCGGAGAAGAAGAATATTATGATCATAGTATCGATCCCAATGAGTGGTTCAATCTCGCTGGGGACTCCCAGTATGCTTCAGAACAAAAAGCTTTGAAAATGCAACTGATAAACACGCTTGGAATTGCCGATAATGTTCCGGAAGTGTCAATACAACAGTGTTTTTTTCATGGGGGTTTTGAACAAAAATTCAATGGATGGAAAATGGGTCCGGGTGATTTTAGTCAAGTGGCCATCATTTCCGATGATTATGCGACAGAAGGAGATCATATTGTTCGAATGAACAGCAATGGTATTACCACCATGACTAACAATAATTTACTATTGGAAAATGGCAAGAAGTATTCGGTGACATTTGACGCCAAAACAAATACTCCAGGAAGTAGCATCGGTATTGGTATCATACGAAATGGTTATTCCGGGCTGGAAGTTTTGAATTCCAAAATTCACGTGATCGGACCCCAATGGAAGAAGTATGTTTTCTCCTTTATACATTCACAGCCTACTGAACGTTTTGGTACAGGATTACAGCTTCAAGGGCTCAATCAGGCAGAATATGATATTGACAACATTCAGGTATTAAAGCGTATAGATCCGGATATTCCCAATCCCTCTCCTTTGAGTCTGAATTTGGAAGTGTTTCCCAATCCAGTGACAGAGAATGTATTTCAATACCGCCTTTCGGGATATATTGACATTATTCCGTCAGATTTAATCATCCGGATATATAACCAAATGGGCAAAAAGGTACATGAGACACGAACCTCAAATCTTGTTCAGGGGTATGTAACACTGCCACCTCTGGAGTCAGGTGTTTATTTTGCGCAATTCACTTCCGGAACTTATTACGCGACGAGAAAGATTACCATACTCTGAGAATTTCATTCGTCATTTAACTTCAACCAGACGTGATTTGGTACGCCTCACTTACGGCTCCAAAAGTTCGCATCTGAAAATTCTATTTTCAGAATTTGAGAAACTGTCTTTCCTGATAATTGGCTCATTCGCTCATTTTTCAGACGCAAATCATTGGGGCTAAACTTTTATTATATCATGAAATTTCGATTACTCAAATTATTTCCTTATTTTCATGAACGAACCTGATATACTGCAAC
>JBGTLS010000495.1:0-3034 GCA_041744015.1 Cryomorpha sp.
TCGTTTCTCGCGGCGCTGAGTCTGGCCACATCCCTGGGCAATGTAGGTCCTGGACTTCACGATACCGGTCCGGCTTATAGTTTTTCCCATATTCCCGCTTTCGCAAAATGGATACTTGGAGCACTGATGATCATCGGCCGACTCGAAATTTTCACTGTACTCATTATTTTCACCAGATATTTTTGGAGAAGCACATAAATCCGGATGGATATCTTCCAATAAAACTGCATTACAACCAATGCCTTTGAAAGCCGCAATATTTGACATGGACGGCCTGCTGGTCGACTCGGAACCTTTTTGGCGGAAAGCCGAAATTCAAGGGTTTGGTGAAATAGGAATTACCCTTACGGAAGATGATTGCCGGAAGACGATGGGTTACCGCCTCGATGAAGTGGTGGCTTTGTGGATGGGTGCACCCAAAACCGTTGAAGAATTTGCGGCGCAGTCTGCCATTGAAAAACGCATTCTTTATCTCGTTTCAGAATACATCCGTACCGAAGCCCGTCCGATGCCAGGCGTACAACACGCAATAGACCTTTGCCGGAAGGTAGGCCTGAAAATCGCCATAGCTTCCTCTTCACCCCTCGTGCTGATCGAAGCCGTTGTGGAAACTTTTGGATTTCAGGATACTTTTGACACCATCCACTCCGCACAATTCGAAACCCACGGTAAGCCACATCCTGCCGTATTCCTGACCACAGCACAAAAACTCGGTGTACTTCCGCAGGAATGTGTCGTTTTTGAAGATGCTTTTCACGGCGTAATCGCTGCACTCGCAGCCAGAATGCATACCATCGCCATACCTGATCCCACAGAATACAGCAATCCACGCTACCTGGCAGCAGACTTTCTCCTCCCATCACTTCTTGACCTCACAAATGCACATTTCGATCCTGGCCCATTGCCCAGGAATTGAAATTGAATCATCCCGATTCAACGGGTTTCACCCATAAGGCGGATTTAACCAACATTCTGATCAGTTTACTTCGTACAGAAGCGAAAAGCCATTGAGTGAGAATCTACTCACTGTAAAAATTGAAAACCAAAACCTTTTTGCAGAAAGCCGCGTAAACAGCCGCGTATGAGAACTTTTTTTCCCTTAATTCTCTCCATGCTGATCTTGTGGATAAATACCTCCGCCCAATCAGATGA
The DNA here is from genome assembly GCA_041744015.1 of Cryomorpha sp. GTDB lineage: Bacteria > Bacteroidota > Bacteroidia > Flavobacteriales_D > Cryomorphaceae > JBBQZU01. The sequence continues at coordinate 1,153 of JBGTLS010000495.1, forward strand.
AATGCTGGCACAGGCCCGTGGCCTCTATGCATCCGGAAAGTATTCGGAAGCAGTTGCCACACTTGATCAGATCATCGTAGCCAATGAAAACGACTTCGAAGCCTGGCTCATCAAAGGTGACTGTCTGCAGAAAGAAGACAAATTTGTCGCAGCAATACAGGCATATGAAAAGGCGGAAAAGTTGGATAAAGAATCGGCAATACTCCTCACAAATCACGGAGCTGCCTACATGAATCTCGAACAATACACCGAGGCGGATAAGAAAATAAAAAAGGCCCTGAAAATAAATCCGGAATTGGCGGAAGCACATTATTTCATGGGCAATCTCAAGTATTTTGGGTTCAACATCAACGCAGCCATTCGCAGTTACGATGAAGCGATCCGCATCCGCCCTGGGTACCGGGACGCATTGTACATGCGTGCAGCATCATATGCAGAGCTGGGAAAATATCCCGATGCCCTCCGCGATTATGAAGCTGCACTCGAAATGGATCCCACGCTGACGACAGCCAAATACAATATTGCCATCATTTATTTGCAGGCCGAACAATATGAAAAAGCGGCTGGGCTCCTCGCCGAAATTGATCCATCCTCCCTGCCCAAAGTTTCAGACTATTACTTCTATCTGGGCGAAGCGCTTTATTTCGCAGGTGATAAAGAATCGGCTTGCGCCGAATACATCCGGGCCAAGGATGCGGGCGACACCGAATCTGCCGACATCCATCAGCGGTACTGCCTGAATAAGGAAGAAAGAAAAGAGTCTCTCAAAACCCGCACCATCCGTATGGCATTTTAATTACCGATGTCTGAAAGTGGACTGTGAATCTTCCCGGTTGGGAGACGCCATGAATCCCCAATTAACATTTTGATCCAATTCAAATCGCAAGACCTGCGCTTAACCCTTTCCCGGGTTAAAAAAAATTCTAAGCAGACCCACTCTATTCTTGCATTTGACAAAATTTCCGGTTACATATACTGCGGACGTGTCTACTTGATTTCAGTTATTGCCGGAATACGCACCACGGTGAGATGGCAGCAGGCCTAAAACCTGCTGCATTCTATTGTTAAAATGACAAATCCAAATATTTAAACAAATATTTTTTATTAAATATTTATTTACGCTTCACCCAGCAGGGCAATAAGTTCGTAATCAGAGTTCAAGACGCATCACGCCAGACTTTAACCATATAATCATCGCTCAACTGATGTATTTTGTCGACGAATATTTTGATCTCGAATAAGACCGCCCTATATTTGGCGCCAATTAGATGCGCAGATTGCCAAAAATTGGTGCTATGAAGTGCAGAATTATTAATCAATTTTATTAACCATGAAGAAAAAAATTACAAATTTGATTGGGGTCTGTTGTACCCTGATGCTAATTGGCATGTTTGCGATTAATCCGCAGACTGCCAACGCTCAGATCCTCATTGAACAGGGATTTGAGGCAACCACAACGCCGGCAGGCTGGAATTATGCAGGTTTTGCCAGAATTCAATCGCCGAACGCACCATGTGAAGGTGCCGGAAGTCTGAGACGGAATCTTTGGAGTTCTGGTCAAACCGGATCAGTTGCAGCGCCCGTTTGGACCTCAAACGGTGAAAATATCAATGTAACCTTTGATTTCAAACTGCTCAACTACCAGGGGACACTCAGTCCGCCAAATGTCGGCGCTCCAATTCCCATTACGGGATGGGGTGAAATGAGGTTGCAAATCTCTACGGACGGTGGAGCGAATTACACCACAGTATTTACAGTAAACGACAACAACTATACGCCGTCCACAACCTGTAGTGAATATTCCCATACAATTGATGGAAGTCTTGTTCCTTCAGGTAGCTCTACGAGAGTGCGACTTTTCGGACAGTGGACTTCAGGAGAT
>JBGTLS010000496.1:0-4520 GCA_041744015.1 Cryomorpha sp.
CGGTGCTTTAACCGACGTATTATTGCACCATGTGGCTGCCGGTGCGGTTTTGTCTACCGATTTGTCTGATGGTATGTCCATTCCATCCCTTCAGGGAGAAAACCTGTTGGTGGGAATCGATGGTAGTACAGTGACGATTACCTCTGGTACTTCAGGTGTTGCGACAGTGACTGTTGCAGACATTGTGGCTACCAATGGAGTTGTACACGTTATTGACGTCGTTCTTATTCCTGGCATTGTGAATGTAGACAACATTCAATCTGTGGCAAGTTTGGGTGTTTACCCGAATCCGACCAACAATCAATTTACCATTGATCTTGATTTGACTACTTCAAACAGGGTAACCATTGATCTCGTCAGCCTAACAGGACAGATGGTCAAAGGTTTGGACCTTGGAAACCGCTCAGTTGGCTTAATCAGAGAGTACTTTAATATAGCTGATGTTGCAGCGGGATTCTATCTAATGAATATCACAGTAGGTGATAGTCAGGTAACGACCAAAGTTCAGATCGTTCGCTGATTTTGTATTATTATTATTTCCTTTCTCCCGTTGGGCTCTCGGCTCAACGGGAGTTTTTTTATAGCAAGCCTTAACTTACCTGCCCTGTTCTGATCAACTAACGAAAATTCGGTATTCCTAACATTCAGGATGTATATTATTGTTTGTCAATAAGTTTGAAATAATCGGTCAGCGTCATTTTGATCTGAATCTTTGTCTGTCCACTAATCGCAATCTGATTCCCACTTTCATCGCGCAAAAAGAGGGCGCCATCATCCCGCAAAACCCGATATACCAACTTACCAAACACATATTGAGATTCCTGATCGGCTCCTGGAAACGGGACGTTCATTTTCATCGTGTCCATATCAATTTGCAGAATTGTAAAACGATCGAATACAAAAGCAGTATCCACCCGGATAAATGCTTCCTTTGATTGCGGGTTATGATAAATTACGAATGGGATTCCAGCTTCTTCCGGAGTTTCGTAAAGCGATTTGAGCCGGTAAGCATCAAGCAGACCTCCTGCTTCTTCAGATTTTAAATAGTAGAACGATCGGATATTTTGAAAATACATAACAGATGATCGCGTGGTCCCATATCCTTCCTTGTCCAGCTTGTCCGGTCTATGGTCGGGTTGCGTTAAAATCACCAGAAGAATCATGGCACCCAGCCAGACAAAAAACCAATGGATTAATTTTAATTTGTGCATCATTAAAAAACAAAGGGCCGAAATACTTGTTTATAAACCTGGCTTAAGAAGAGAATATGGAGTTTGTAACCAACAGAGGAGAGGATTTAGCTGAATTGGCCGGCAACCAAAAGGTGATGCTGGTTTTTTTGAGGCATTTTGGATGTACATTCTGCCGGGAAACAATGTCAGAATTGGCAGTCAAACGACGTGCCATTGAAGCAGACGGTGTGGAAATAGTAATTGTGCATATGGTAGCTACGCATATGGCAGAAGAAATATTAAATCTTTACGAGTTGGATGGTGTGAGGCACATTTCAGATGTCAATCAGGAGTTGTACAAAAAATACGGCCTGCGCAAAACTACCATAAAGTCTTTGTTGGGACTGCCAAATTGGTGGCGTGCCTTTGTGGCCGGGCTACTTAAAGGTCATCTTATTGGGAAACCTGCTGGTGATCCATTTCAAATGCCCGGAATATTTGTGCTTCACAAGAACCGTATTTTAAATAAATTTACATACCAATATGTATCCGACCGGCCTGACTTTATTGGCCTGGCACAGGTAGCCTGATGATTTTATTAAACATCCTTATTTTTCTGGCCACTTTCTTCTTCATGGAGTTCATGGCCTGGTTTACCCACAAGTACGTAATGCATGGGTTGGGATGGTATTTTCACCGCGACCACCATCAGCACGAGCCGGGTTTTTTTGAGAAAAACGACGTGTTCTTTCTGATTTTTGCCATTCCCTCCTGGCTCTTTATCATGTTTGGGATGATGGCAGGCAATGACTGGCGCGTATGGGTTGGATTTGGTATTGCCGCTTACGGCGTTTGTTATTTTCTTGTGCACGATGTATTTATTCACCAACGTTTCAACTGGTTTACGCGCACCGACAATGTCTATTTCCGGGCCATCCGGAAAGCACATAAGGTACATCACAAACACTTAGGTAAGGAAGAAGGTGAGTGTTTCGGCATGCTTGTGGTTCCTTTAAAGTACTTTCGTGAGGCAAAACGCTCCGCTAAAGTTTCCGGAGCTACCAATCAGGCCTGATGGAGCATTTACTCTATTTATTCCTTGTTCTCCTGGCGCTGAGTTATCCGCTGGCGCAAAGTTTTGAGAACAAAATTCGATTCGCGCGTTTCTGGCCGGGCATATTTCTGGGCACAGCCATTATGATGCTTGTATTTATCCCCTGGGATGTCTGGTTTACATCGAAAGGAATTTGGGGATTCAACGAGCGATATATCACAGGAATCCACATTGGTAATCTTCCGGTCGAAGAATGGTTGTTTTTTATCATCGTTCCCTACGCATGTGTTTTCATTTATGAGGTGTTGAATTATTTCGTGCCAGCGCCCCTGCTTGCTCCCATTCAGCATAAAATCACAGCTGTAATGATTTTCCTCAGTTTCCTGCTTTCAGTGATTTTTGTCGATAGGCTCTATACTTTCACCACTTTCTCCCTGCTCACTTTGTTTCTGGTCTGGCACCTGATCGTAAACAGAAGTACATTTCTTGGACGGTTTTACCTGGCATTCGTCATTATTCAGATACCCTTCTTATTTGTCAATGGCACCCTTACGGGCATGTTTACCGAAGAGCCCGTCGTATGGTATAACAATGCTGAAAATATGGGTCTGCGAATCATTACCATACCGGTAGAAGATGTAGGTTACAACATGCTGATGCTTTTGATTGTTATCACTGTACTTGAACAGTTCAAAACCCGCAAATTCGTGGGAGAACTCAGGGTAAACTAAGGGATGAAGAAAGGAGCAGATGATCTTTTTTCCGAAAGGGAGACAGATCGCATTATCGAAATGGCATGGGAAGACCGCACACCTTTCGACGCGATAAAAATTCAATTTGGTGCTGACGAAAAAACGGTAATCGCCATCATGCGCCGTCAATTAAAACCTTCGAGTTTCCGCATGTGGCGGGCACGCGTGCAAAACCGGTCCACCAAACACGCCAAAAAATCTGTTGATACCGACGCCCGGTTCAAATCATCCAGCCAAAAACTCATCACTCTGAATAAAATTTCAAAACGTTGATCTCAGCCATTTCCAAAGATATTTTGAATTACGAGTTGCACCGGACCAAAGATCAGGATCCCTGGATGGTATTCGTACATGGCGCGGGAGGTAGCACACGGACATGGCATAGACAGGTGTCTTTTTTCAAGGGAAAATTCAACCTGCTGCTCGTCGATCTCCGCGATCATGGTGACAGCAAAGACATCCGCGAGCGCAGTTCAAAATTTGATTTTGACAGCATCGCTGCCGATGTACTCCACGTGATGGATGCACTCTATGTGCGCGAAGCACATTTCGTGGGTGTATCGATGGGCAGCATCATCATCCGTCACCTGGAAAGGATGGCTCCTGAAAGGGTGGCTTCCGTGGTTTTGGCAGGTGGGATTTTTAAAATGAGCAAAAAGATCAATGTGCTTGTCGTGAGCGCCCGGGTATTGTCAAATATTTTACCCTTTCAACTTTTATATCAAATTTTTGCACTGGTATTGCTTCCGCGAAACAACCATGCTTCTTCCCGACAGGTATTCATCCGCGAAGCGAAGAAATTGCGAAATAAAGAAGTGAGAAAATGGTTCGGATTGATCAAAAAACTGAACAGAACGCTCAAGGAAATGTTTAAACAGAAAATACAGGCACCCTGCCTTGTGGTAATGGGTGGGCAGGATCACGTATTTCTCGATCCGGCTCGACAATATGTAGAACGGTATAGCGAGGTGGTACTGGAAATCATCGATAAATGCGGGCATGTATGCAATATTGAAAATCCACACGAGTTCAATAAAAGGTGTCTGCTCTTTATCCAAAAACTGGAACACAATACTTTAAAAACAGCTCAGTAATCATGGCAACACAAACTAAATCACAGTCCGGAACGGGCAAAATGAAACTCACTGCAGATCGCATCACCGATGCCTACGTGAAGTACTTACTCACCGAAGGCCATCCACCGGCGTCGGTTTTTGCATTTGCCGATATGATCGGTATATCAGAAAGGGATTTTTATAATTTTTTCAGCTCATTTGAAGCACTCGAAGAAAGTCTGTGGACGGGTATGATGCTCAAAACTTTGCTTTCTGTGCGCGCAGATGAAAATTACGCGGGCTTTTCAGCGAGGGAGAAATTGCTGTCCTTCTATTACATCCACCTGGAAGTGCTCCGGGAGCGCCGGAGTTTTGTGGCTATGCAGTGGCCAAAATTCAAAATGCAATTGCGCACCCCCAAACAACTCGAAGGATACAAAGCCGCCTTTTTGCAATATGCCAAAGATATCGTCGCCGAAGGCATCGA